>VFHF01000048.1 GCA_009392095.1 SAR202 cluster bacterium | reverse complement strand
TCTTGTACAATCTATCTGACTCGAGGGATACAAGCCCTGGTACGGGCGAACCGGTAGGAGAATACCTTGGCCAACGAGATGGAACCCCAGCAGAAGTCCGGCGAGACTCGCCGAAGTTTCCTGGCCAAGATGGGACTGGGCGCAGCCGCCCTGGCCATCGTGGGCGGACCGTTGGGGATGCTTGGCCGGTTCCGGGGCAGCGACGAAAAATCTGCCACAGACGACTTCCCCAACGAAGACTCCATCTTCCACCCCGCCTCTGACCCACGCCGCGACCCACGCCGCAACGGCTAACTAACGCCGGCCAAACTCACGCTCCATGTGGTTGGAGCTGAAATGGACCATGGTGGGCCTGCCGTGGGGGCAGGTGTGGGGGTTGGGCGTTGCCTCAAGTTGCTCCAATAGCGAAACCATCTCTGGCTCGGTCAATGACTTCCCCGCCCTAATCGCCCCGTGACAAGCTATTGAAGCCGCCGTCACATCCTCTTTCTGCCGCACCAAACCCTCGAAGGCCGTCATATCCAGAACGTCCAACAATGCCTTGGCTGGGTCTCCCTCGCCGAATATAGCGGGAACGGCCCGCAATAAATAGCTGCCATCCCCGAACGGCTCGAACTGAAACCCGTAATTTTCGAGAGCTTCCTGGTGGGTCTTCAGTGTGTCGCCCTGGGCTGGAGACAGGTCAACTGAGACCAGTTCCAGCAGCGGCTGTGACTGAGGTTCTTGTTCCGATGCCTTCTCGTAGATGCGGTCAAACAGCACTCGCTCGTGGGCGGCGTGCTGGTCCACCAAGAACATACCGGCTGGCCCCTCGGCGACGATGTAGGTCAGCTTGAGTTGGCCCACTACTTTCAACGGCGGCGCCGGTTGCTTGGGTAACCTCGCATCGGCTTGGCCACCTTCGAGACCTCCTCCATAATCTGGCATTCCACCGCCATACCGCGCGCCGCCGAAGGCGCTTCTGGGAAAGAACGACGGGGCTACAGCCGCCGGGTAGGCGGATTCTGGGGGAGAGGCAAGGCTTGGAATGGGCGAATCGGCCATCAACACGGCCCGGACGGCTCGCTGAACCGTGGAGAAGACCCGGTTCTCCTCACGGAATCGGACCTCTCGTTTGGAAGGATGCGAATTAACGTCCACTTCCTCGTAGGGGATGCTGATGTTCAGGGCCGCCAGTGGGTAGCGTTTCACCTGTAGCAGGCCGATATAAGCCTCTTCCACCGCGAAGGAGAGCATCCGGCTCTGAACCCAACGCCGGTTGACGAAAAAAGTCATGTAGGTACGATTGGCCCTGGTCAGACTGGGCGCGCCGGCGAAACCGTCGACCTGGTAGCCGGTCTCCGGGTCCTCTCCGTGCACCTCCAGCATGGCGGTAGCCGCCTGGGGGCCATAGACTGCAAGCAGGGCTTCTCTATGCACGCCGTTGCCGGGACTGGTGAACGAGACACGGCCATCCACCATCAATTGGTAACGTATCCCTGGGAAGACCAGCGCGTACCTGCTGACCAGTTCCTGGATGCGGGAGGTTTCAGCCGAAGATGACTTGAGGAACTTGCGCCGGGCGGGCAGATTTCCGAACAGGTCCAAGACCTCGACGGCGGTCCCTGGCGGGCTACCCTGACTCCCAGATGAAACCGGCTCTCCCCAGAGCAACTCCAGGCGAAAGCCGCCAGGATTCAGGGGCTGTCTGGTGGTGATGACGGTGCGGGAGACGGCGGCGATGCTGGGCAGGGCTTCGCCTCGAAAACCCAATGTCGCGATAGCGTCCAGTTGTTCTTGGCTGTCGATCTTACTGGTGGCGTGGCGCTGAAAGGCTATCGAAACTTCTTCGGAGGCAATCCCGTGGCCGTCGTCGATGACCTTAATCTGCTCAACGCCACCGGCCTTGATCTCAATCGTGATCTGGCTGGAGCCGGCGTCGATGGAGTTTTCGACCAGTTCTTTTACCACCGACGCAGGGCGTTCCACCACCTCTCCGGCGGCGATCTTGGCGGCCAGGTCTGGAGGAAGGACCTTAATAGACATTAAAAAGTCCCGGCCAGCGAAAATTCAGGCCGAAGGAGTCTAGAAGAGGGGAACGGTTGAGCCCTTCTTGCGGTACTGCTTGTCTTCGGATGTGCCAGTAGTCTTGAAGTCGTTGACGATGCGGTAGATGCGCTGCATCTCCTGGTCCACGGAACGTTTGAAGAAGTAGGGTGGGACCCACACGCCGCCGAAGGCGGATACCACTTCCGGATAGTCGTCGATCACGAAGTCGGGCTCGAAGGGCACGCCCAGCTCCTCGAGACGTTCGTGGAAGTGATGGGTCGGCTTCTCGTAGACGCCGCTCACGTACTGGTTCAGTTCGAATTTGTTGACGACTTCCCAACGCTCACCCATCCCAGACCAGATATAAATCTTGTGCTCTTCGTCCAACAACGCCTGGAAGGTTTCCTTAGTATCCGGCCTCAGACTATTGTCCAACCCGAGGATGGTGTAGTCCACATCAAAGAATATATTCATCGGCAGATAATGGGCTCTCTTTCTTCTCGAATTCTAAGAATCTGACTGATATGAACCAGGATTATAGCCCAGGCTTCCCGTAGATTCATTGCTTCAAACAACCCGGTTATATCTTTTATTTAACGGGCTTCCGCGATGGCCGCTTCGACCGCTGCGGTCCCACCGCCAACCATCAGTTTATCGCCCACTTTAATCAAGGGACGGCGAATCAACTTGGGCTCCTGGAGCATCAGCTTGACCATCTCGTCATCGGATAATTCTTTGTCGGCCAGGCTCAGTTTCTTCAGACTGGGGCTGCGGCGGGCGAAGATGTTCTCCGTACCCGCCATGGCCGCCAACTCCCGGATCTCCGATTCACTGAAGGTCTCTTTGAAGAAATCCCGATCCGTGACTTCAAGCCCGTTCTGCAAGAGTAACTCTCTTG
>VFHF01000047.1 GCA_009392095.1 SAR202 cluster bacterium | reverse complement strand
ATAGCTAAATATTAGATTTGTGGAGCAAGCCTTCACCAAACCAAATGATTTGCCCCACCTGACCTTCCACTTTCTGCCACCCAAGACTGAAAAGAGTCGGCGTTTAGTTGCATTGCCTCCTTCGTTGGCGATGCTATTGAGGCAGCACCGCGATAATCAACGTGCGATGCGACTAACGATGGGGGCGGCTGTTTCCAACAACGATTTGGTGTTTGCTCATGTGGACGGCAAACCACTGTTACCTCATTCAATCAGTCAGGCCTGGTCTAGGTTGGCAAAACGGGCTGGGTATCCAGAGGTTAGGCTTCATGATGCAAGACACAGCCATGCTTCCTTGATGCTGGCCCAAGGAGTACATCCCAAAGTAGTTTCAGAGCGCTTAGGTCATAACAGTGTTAGTCTGACCTTGGATGTTTACAGCCATCTGTTACCGGGCATCCGAGAGGCAGCGGCTTTGGCTGTTGATGAAGGGTTCAACAACACGATAATCAAAGAACATGGATCCGAGGGTATTAGGGGTAAAATACATTAGGCTGCAAATAGGCTGCAATAATGGAATGCAACAGCCCTTTCGTGTGGTACGAGAGGGCTGTTTCGTATCTAGAAAGTGGTGCGCCCGGCGAGACTCGAACTCACAACCCCTGGGTTCGAAGCCCAGTACTCTATCCATTGAGCTACGGGCGCATCTAATGAGGGAATCGAGTAGAATTGCTGTTGGGGCGAGCGACGGGATTCGAACCCGTGATCTCCTGTGCCACAGACAGGCGCCTTAGGCCTCTTGGCTACGCTCGCCATGATGGAAATTTACCGCTGTGCTGGCGAGGGTCGGGCCAAACTGAACACAGTTGCAAATAGGCATGAATATGTTAGCAAATGGGCGTGGCTCTTACAAGGCAGCCCGGCAATCTCCAGATGTGATATACGGTGCCGGCGAGAAATATGGCATTGTAATGACGCCCCAAGGCTATCTCGAATAGGTTTGAGGCGTGTTCCGTATTTAACGACACCTTGGATACCAGAAGGCACTATTCCAGATATTAAGGAACAACTAAATGGGCTGGAAAACACTCTTGTTAGCCTTTGGAATGCTCTTTTTGGTGGCGGCCTGTTCCGGGTCGTCCGGAAGAGGTGAGACTGCTGCATCGACCGAGGATTCCCCCGAGCCTACCGCCTCTTCAAGCGTACCGGCCGCTGGTGACACAACCGGCAGCGGCGCACTGCGTGAAGGCGGGCGCTTCGTCCGGCTCTACGTGGACCCGCCCACCCTCGATCCGCACCTGACCACTGACGCGACCTCCGCCCAAGTCATTGTCGAAGTTTTCGGCGGATTGGTAACCATCGACAAAAACCTTGATGTTGTTCCAGACCTTGCCGAAAGTTGGGATATCTCAGCCGACGGCCGCGTTTACACATTCAGAATCCGTCCGGACGCCGTCTTCCATGACGGCAAGCCGGTCACTGCGGAGGATGTCCGCTGGTCGCTGGAACGCGTTACCGACCCACTCACTGAGGCGCCCAACGTTGACCAATACCTGGGAGATATAGTTGGCGTGGACGCCAAACTGGCCGGGGATGTCTTGGAGATTTCGGGTGTGCGGGTTATCAACGAACGCACCATCGAGATCACGATTGACGCCCCCAAGTCCTTCTTTCTGGCCAAGATGACCTATCCGACCGCCTTTGTCTTGGACCGGGAAAATATTGAGGCCAATCCCAAGAACTGGTTCCGCAAGCCCAACGGGACCGGCCCATTCAATATAACCGAGTACAAAGTTGGCGAAACTTTGATCCTCAGCCGTCACGACGCCTACCATCTGGGTCCTGCCAAAGTGGCAGAAGTGGAGATGATCCTGAGCGGCGGAACGTCGATGCTCATGTACGAGAATGATGAAATTGACATTTCAGGCGTGGGTCTGGCCGATCTTGACCGGCTGCTCGAGCCGAGCAACAGCTTGAACGCTGAGCTTACAAGAGCTGCGCCGTCATTCAGCGTCCAATACATTGGCTTGAACGTGAACGAGCCGCCGCTGGACGACGTTAAGGTCCGGCAGGCGCTCAATCTGGCGATCGACAAGCGGGAGATCGCGACCATCGTCCTGGGTGACCAGGTAGTGCCGGCGAAAGGAATTCTGCCGCCAGGTTTCCCAGGATTCAGCGAGTTGGTATCCGGCTACGAATTTGACCCAATCAAGGCTAAGCAGTTATTGCTGGAATCCAAATACGGCAACGACCTGGATAACCTGCCTCCCATAACCATCACGACCCCAGGCAGTTTTGGGGCCAATGTGAGCTTGGACATGGAAGTGGTCCTGGCGATGTGGGAGAAGAACTTGGGGATCACCACAGAGTTTCAACAGACAGAATTCGCCACGTTCTTGAAGGACCTGAACAAACGGCGGTTCCAGATGTTCGACATCGGCTGGATCGCCGATTATCCCGACCCTGAAAATTTCCTGGACATATTGTTCTACAGCGACAGCAGCAACAACCACACCAATTACAACAATCCGGAAGTGGACGCGCTGTTGGAAAAGGCGAGGGTTGAGACCGACGAGACTCTGCGCTTCAGCATATACAACGAGGTTGAACAAACGATCCTAGACGACGCTCCATGGATTCCTCTCTGGTACAGCGGAGAGAGGTATCTACTGGTGAAACCCAACGTACATGACTACCTCCTAACGCCGTTAATCATTCCCAAACTCAGACACGTTTATCTAACAGACAAGTAGGGGCCCGGAGTTAGATTGGGCAAATACGTACTTAGCCGGTTGGCTTGGCTGCCAGTGATCTTGTTGATCGTTTCGTTCATCACGTTCGCTCTAGGCAGGTTTGGGCCTGGCGACCCGGTTGAGATTCTCATGGGCCAGTACAACGACGAGCAGGTCATTGAGCGTATCCGGGAACAGCGGGGGTTCAACGACCCGATTTTCGTCCAATACGGCCGTTACATCAAAGATGTACTCCGCGGAGATTTCGGCGAAAGCTTCAAGTACCGCGGCCGGACCGTTAGCGAACTTCTCAAGAAGAAGATGTGGGTCTCGGCCCAACTTAACATCGCTGCAATATCCCTTTCGTTGGTCGTAGGAATCCCTTTGGGGTTGTTCGCTGCCCTTAGACAAGGAACCCTGTGGGATACGGGTACGGTTGCGTTTACACTCTTGGGCCAGTCCATACCCGTTTTTCTCACGGCTCCGGTCGTGTTGTTGGTGTTTGCGCTAAAGCTGGACATTCTCCCAACACATGGTTGGGGAGGCTTGTTCGACACGCGTGTCATTTTGCCAGCGGTCGTCATGGGTGTTCCGGGAATAGCCATAATCACTAGGCTGACGCGCGCCAGCACCCTCGAAGTTATAAGTCAGGACTATATCCGCACGGCCAGAGCGAAGGGACTTTCCGAATTCACGGTCCAGCGGCGCCACGTTTTGCGCAACGCCATGATTCCGGTGATTACCATGCTGGGCTTCTCCCTGGCCGGGATAGCGTTCACTTCGTTCATCGTGGAGCGGTTCTTCGGAATCCCCGGAATCGGAAACCTTTTTATAGAATCCATATTTGCCCGGGACTTCCCTATCATCAACGCCGTGATAATCATTGGCACCACTATGTTTGTGGCCGCAAATCTGATCGTCGATATGATATACCCGTGGCTCGACCCAAGGATCAGATTGGGTGGATCCTATGCTGCGTAACGAGGCAGAACTGACGGTCAGACCTAATCTAGAGCGCAGCCCAAGTTATTGGGCCATCTCCATTCGCCGGTTGCTTCG
>VFHF01000046.1 GCA_009392095.1 SAR202 cluster bacterium | reverse complement strand
CAACGGGATGACGTGTGTGGGCATGCCGTGCTGGACGGTCTCTTCGTAGCCATCCGGCAAGTTCTCCAAAATTACGTTTCTGACGGCATTGATCGCCGTCCTGTGGTCTTCAGAAAGCGCGCCAACGTAGTCGTTGGCAGATTGCTGTTCTGGTTGAGTCATTCGGTGGCCGGGAGGCCTTTATTTTCCGAAAAGTGCGGCTATACGTTCTCCGACCACCTTGTCCTCGCCCTCGTTCAGGCCAAAGGCGTGGAGGATGATTCCGGTGTCTCCCTCCCTTACCCGAGTCCAGATGGGCGGGTCTCCAGCTTTTAGGCGGTCGACCACATCCTGGGCCGACATTCCGATAACCGCGGGATCCACTTCCATGGTTACGCCGTAGGGCTGGTGGCCGATGATGTTGTCGCTAAGTTCGACTGTGACTCCTGATATGCCTTGGAGCGGCGCCATCATATTGCGGCATTTCGTCTCGGTGTCGGCCAAACGTTCTTCATGGTTCATGGTCATCCACAGGCGGACTGCGGCGACAACGCCAACCATCTCTTGCCGGTCGACTTTTTGCGGACGTCCAACGCCCCGGATACGCCGGCCTTCATAGCTGACGAAGGACTGCAGTGCCAGCTTCCGAATCATGTCTGTGCTGCCGAAGGCCAGTCCCGTAGACTGGGGAGAGCTCATATATTTGGCGGCGGTGCACTGGAAATCTGCGCCCTTGCGCACGAAGCTGCCAAATAGGTCTAGGGGGTAGATCTGGCCCGCCGCGTCCACCAGGACCGGGACACCCTTGGCATGGGCGATCTCTATCGTGTCTTCCAGGGACAAGGCTTGGGGGTCTGGCTCCTGGGTCACGGCGTAGTAATGGACCGCGGCGGTGTTGGGGCCGATGGCCTTTTCCAGGTCTTCACGAGAAGTGCCTTGTTCAGTCCCAAACATGACCAGCTTAGCCCCAGCCAACTCCAGGCAACGGTCGTACCAGTAGCGTTGCCGGGCCTGGATCAGAATCTCATTCTTCATGCCGGTGGTATCGGGCAGTTGTTGAATCTTGGCGTCGTCGTCACCGGCCATGCAGGCAGCGGTGGCCAGGGTCAGAGCCGAACCAGCTCCGGAAGTGATGTACGCTGCCGGGACATCCACCATCTTGGCGATGGCTTCGCCAGCGCGCTCCTCCAGTTCCATCAGCGGAACGTAGGCGCCGTCGGCCCGGTCCATGGCCTCCCTGACCTCTGGAGCCGGGGTTGATCCGCCCAGCATGGTCACGCTCCCCGTGGCATTGATCACCGGCCTGGCTCCCAATTCTTTGTAGATGCCGCCCCAATCTGTGGTGGTCATGGTCTTCTCCCTAATATGCGTTGTTAGTCCGGAAGAACTGCGATTGCGTCGATCTCAATCTTTAGGTCCGGCGTTCCCAGTGCGGCCACCTGGACTTGGGTGCTGGCCGGAAAGGCCCCGGCAAAACGTTTGAGCCGGACTTCTCCAGCAGCGCCGGCCTCCCTCAGATCGGTGACGAAGCTAGTCACCCTGACTATATTGCTCAACGAGCCGCCATTCTCTTCGAGGATGTGCTGGAATTTATCAAGGATAGCTTCAGTCTGGGCGGCGATGTCACCGGTTTCCGCAGATGTGCCGCGAGCGGTGCTGCCGGCGATGAATAACATGTTGCCACTGCGCACCGAATGGTGAAAAGCCCCGGTGGGCGCTGCATAGTTTGGATAGTCTCGGCGTTCGATATCCATGTCCTGCTCCTATTTGCTGTCTGCATTTTGGCCGGTGCGGACTCGCTACGTCTTCCCCGGACCGAAACATTATAAACTCAACACCAAGCCATACGGCTTGCGTTGAGCAACCGACGTATTTGGACGCATAATATAGCAACGCTGGGCAACCCACCCATTCATCTGAAGCGATGGACCATAGTAATGGACGCGATCGAGTCGAATATCCGGACCCAAGACCCTGATTTCCAAGAGAATCTCAAGCATATGAAGTCCTTGACCGCCGAGCTTGCGAATAGCCTGAGTTCGGTCCGGGAGCTTGGAGACACCGCCGCCGCTGAGCTTCACCGCAGCCGGGGGAAGATGTTGGTGCGGGACCGGGTGCAGGCGTTGTTGGACCCTGGAACACCGTTTTTGGAGCTCAGCCCGTTGGCCGCCTGGAACATGTACGACGGGGATGACCCCGGTGGCGGCATCGTTACTGGCATCGGCAGCATCCACGGCAAGCAGGTGGTTGTAGTAGCTAACGATGCCACGGTCAAGGGCGGCACCTACTATCCCATCACTGTGAAGAAACACCTGCGGGCCCAGGAGATCGCCTTGGAGAACCGGCTGCCGTGCATCTACCTAGTGGACTCGGGCGGCGCTTTCCTGCCTCTGCAGGCTGATGTTTTCCCGGACCGGGATCACTTCGGCCGCATCTTCTATAACCAGTCTCAGATGTCGGCGCAAAGCATCCCCCAGTTGGCGGTGGTGATGGGCTCTTGCACCGCCGGTGGCGCCTATATCCCAGCCATGAGCGACGAGGTGGTTATCGTTCGCCAGCAGGGCACTATCTTCCTGGCGGGGCCACCGCTGGTCCGGGCGGCCACCGGAGAGGAGGTCGACGCCGAAAGCCTGGGCGGCGCCGAGGTCCATACCAGGGAGTCGGGAGTGGCCGACCACTACGCCATGGACGACGAACATGCGTTGGCCATCGCCCGCAATATCGCTGAGAACTTCGTCTATCCCAGCAACCCAAGCCTTGAGATATTCGAGCCTGAGCCACCCATTTACGATCCGGAGGAGATCTACGGGGTCATACCGGCTGACACACGGCGGCAATATGACGTGCGGGAGGTCATCGCCCGGGTGGTGGACGGTAGCCGGTTCCAGGAATTCAAAGAGAACTATGGTGAGACCCTGGTCTGCGGTTTCGCCCGTATCTGGGGCTACCGCGTGGGCATCGTAGCCAGCAACGGCGTCTTATTTTCGGAGAGCGCGTTGAAAGGGACACATTTTATCGAGCTTTGCGCTCATCGCGGGATACCGTTGGTCTTCCTGCAGAACATCACCGGCTTCATGGTAGGCCGGGAATACGAGGCTGGGGGAATCGCCAAGGACGGGGCCAAGATGGTCATGGCCGTGGCCAACGCCGCCGTGCCCAAATTCACCGTCATTATTGGCAGTTCCTTCGGGGCCGGCAACTACGGTATGTGCGGACGGGCCTATCAGCCGCGGTTCCTGTGGTCGTGGCCCAATTCCCGGATATCGGTCATGGGCGGACCGCAGGCGGCGGGGGTCTTGCTGTCGGTGAGGTCCGACCAGGCAGCCCGCCAAGGAAACACGTTGTCGGAACAGGAGAAAGAGGGTCTGCAACGCCCCATCATCGAAAAGTACGAAGAGGAGGGCAGCCCTTACTACAGCACGGCCCGGCTCTGGGACGACGGAATCATCGACCCCAAAGACACGAGAGACGTGCTTGGCCTAGCCATCGCCGCATCTATGAACACGCCCGTTCCAGAGTCCCGCTGGGGCGTTTTCCGGATGTGATTTTGTTTTCCAAAGTCTTAGTCGCCAACCGGGGAGAGATTGCCGTTCGGGTGCTGCAGACCTTGCAGGCCATGGGCATCGCTACGGCCGCCATCTACGCGGACCCTGACGACAATGCGCCCCATGTTGCGCTGGCTGACGAGGCATTTGCCTTGGACGGCTCGGCCGCTGAGGAAACCTACTTGGACCGGCGGAAGATCATCGCACTGGCTCTGCAAT
>VFHF01000045.1 GCA_009392095.1 SAR202 cluster bacterium | reverse complement strand
TGGTTGATTGGGACTTTCCGGTGACGGTGGCCGATGTGGCGCTCATGGGGCGCTATTCTCGTCGTGGCTTGTTCCACCGCACCACGAAGGAAGACCGCGAGGCCGCCGATGCCTCGCTGGAACTGGTCAAGATGTTCGATCTGCGGGACCGACTGATCGGCGACCTATCCGGCGGGCAGCGGCGGCGGGTGCTTTTGGCGAGGGCCATGGCCCATAACCCGGAGCTGCTGCTGCTGGACGAGCCCATGGCTGGCTTGGACGCCACCGCCCAACATCAACTGCTAGACCTGCTGGACGAGCTGCGCGCCAAGGGCGCCACCGTGGTGCTCAGCACCCACGACCTGTCTTGTGTATCGTCACGGTGCGACAAAGCGGCCTGCCTCAACCGGCGGCTGATTGCCTACGGCAAACCGTCGGAAGTGCTGAACGAGCAGGTGCTGGGGGACACCTTTGGCACTCACTTGCTGATGGTGCACCTGGACGGCCAGGCCTACGCTCTCCAACATCACACACACCCTGACGGCACGCCGGAAGTCGATCATTCGGACCACAAGCATGATTGATTTCCTGGTCGAGCCCTGGGAGTTCGCCTTCATGCAGCGGGCTTTACTGGCCGCCTCATTCGCCGCGCTAGTCTGCTCGGTGGTGGGCGTTTTCGTGGTGCTGCGAGGGATGGCCTTCATGGGCGACGCTGTGGCCCACTCGTCCCTGGCCGGCATGTCCGTGGCTTATTTCTTCGGCGGCAGCGTTTTCTGGGGGGCTTTTGCCTGGGCGGTTCCCGCTTCGTTGGCCATAACCTTTATCAGCCGCCGGGCCCATCTCCGCTTGGACACCGCCATCGGCATCATCTTCGCCAGCGGGTTCGCCGTGGGAATCATTCTGATGAGCCGAGTCAGCAACTACACCGCCGACCTTTTTGGGTTGCTCTTCGGAAACGTTTTGGGTGTGTCATGGGGAGAGGTCATGCTCATCGGCGCGGTTGCCGGTGGGGTGCTCTTGGCCATCACGGCTCTCTACAAAGAATTATTATTCACGGCCTATGACGCCACCATGTCCGCCGCGTCAGGGATTCCCGTCCGGTTCATCCAATACCTGCTGCCCCTTCTAGTGGGCATCACAACCGTTGCATCATTAAAATCCGTGGGAATCGTCTTAGTGTTGGCGCTTTTAGTCACCCCCGCCGCAACCGCAGCCCTCTTGGCCCGCCGGTTGCCAGGGGTTATGACCATCAGCGTGATCACCGGGCTAATCTCCACAGTGGCCGGACTCTACCTGTCTTTCCATGCCGACCTGCCCACCGGCCCAAGCATCGTGGTCGTCGCCACCGGATTGTTCCTGGCGGCTATGCTTTTCTCGCCCAGCAAGGGCGTTGTCTGGCAGGCCTGGCGGCCAACCGCTCTGCCTCCTGACCAAGCAACGGTCTAAACCCGCCACTGGCATACCCCCTGGCACATCTGGACCCCATTAGCTAAACTGCATTAGCTTTTAAAGCTTGATGTTTTTGTGAGGAAAAAATGTACGACCTGAGTGGAAAAGTTGCCCTGATAACCGGAGCGGGCGGGCGGCACGGCATCGGCCGGAGCATCGCCTTGCGCCTGGCTGACGAAGGGGCGGACGTAGTTGTTACCGACATCGAGGCCAGCGCGACGGCTATTCGCGCTGAGGACCGGCAGGCCGGTTGGGCCGGGCTGAACAGTGTTGTTGAGGAGATCGAAAATACAGGCCGTCAGGCTCTGGGTCTGTTCTCGGACGTTTCCGATGGCGCCCAGGTGGCCGATATGGTGGCCAAAACCCTGGACCAGTTCGGAAAAATCGATATCCTGGTCAACAACGCCGGGTCACGTCCCGGTAAGGACCGCGTGCCCGTGCTGGAATTGGAAGAAGAGGCCTTCGATGAGGTGCAGCGGGTCAACGTTCGGGGCACCTATCTAGTCTCGCGGGCGGTGGCAGCACACATGGTCAATCGGGGCGGCGGCGGCAAGATAATCAACATATCCTCCGGCGCCGGCAAGCGCGGAATCGCCCGTTACGCAGCCTATTGCGCCTCCAAATTTGCTGTCATCGGTTTCACCCAGGCGATGGCCCAAGAGATGGCGGTTAACCAGATCAACGTCAACGCCATCTGCCCCGGGCTAGTGGACACGGAGCGGGTGGACTTCATTGCCGGAGCGTTGGCGCCGGAGGGCGAGTCGGGCGAGGAGTACCGGGCCGACATGGTGCGGGAGCGGGCCTTCCGGGTCCCGATGGGCCGTATCGCACAGGGCGACGACATCGCCCGGATGGCGGCCTTCCTAGCCTCTGCGGAGTCCGATTACGTGACCGGTCTTTCAATAAGCGTGTCCGGCGGCTCGGAGATGAGCTAATCGCCAGACAAAACCGTCTCGGCCGCATCCCGCACAGGACGAAGGGGCGGCTTGGCTATGTACATCAGCACCGCCGAAACGAAATAGGCCAATCCCATTGCAAAGTAGAGGATGTAGAAATCCCCGGCCAATGCCCTGACTACGGACGCCAAACCCGGTCCAAGACCCAGGGCGACCATCTGCAGAGGCGAAAATACGCCGAGGATGGCGCCGTACGAACTGCGGCCGAAATACCCGGCCAGCACCATGTTCTCTAATGACCCCAGCCCTCCGGAAAACGCTCCCCAAATAACGGCGAAGATCAATGCCTCCCCAACGGAGTCCACCGAGAGCAAGAACGCCATCATCACGCCGGCCCCGATCATCATGACCATCAAACATCTTCGGGGAGTTATTCGGTCCGC
>VFHF01000044.1 GCA_009392095.1 SAR202 cluster bacterium | reverse complement strand
ACGGGTGGAAATAGGACTAAGGAGTGGTGGAGTCAGGATTTCGGGCACTGATTTTCGTCGAGAATTGGCACTGAACCCTTATTTCACTTGGTTGCCAACTTCTAGGAGTTCCAACCGGCGGATGGCCTTCCGAGTGTCGCTTGCGACGCGGGCGGGGTCCCATAGGTTGATGCGGCGTTTGTGGAGCCAGTAGGTGAACTCTTTAAGGTCGGAGAGGGTGAGGTTACGGCGGCGGTCTTTCTTGGTCTCCTGCTGGAAGGTCTTCAGCAATTCCGACCGGGGCTTTTGGTAGATCTGGGTGTAGGCTTCTTCGGTCAGTTCATCGGATTCCGAGTAGCTGCGTGAGGTGTGCTGCTTACGGACCTCTTCTTCCGAAACCAACTGCAACGCCTCTTCCAGCACGACGCCGTAACGGAAATTCATGTAGGCCCGGTATTTGCTGGGCCCAAGAAAATACCGAAACTGGTCTTCGTCGACAGTGTCGGGTATCTGCCCGCTGAACAAAAACCGTTCTTTCTCTTCCAGAGAGATGGCGCCATCCACGTCTGCACAGAGCCGTTCGGCTAGAAGTATCCAATCAAAAGCCTCGCCTAGAAGCAGGTAACGGTAACGCCGACCGTCAATCGTTTCCTCGGGCAGCGTCCAGCGGCCCATGGCTTCTAGGAGGGCGCGCTGCCAAGGAGTTCCGGTGGCCAAAGCAGTTCTGAATCGCAAGATGGCTTCGGGCACCGACTGGGCGATGGCCGTCTCACCCGAGGGCTCGATTATCTCAGCCCAACCGTTAGCTTGGCCGGTATCAGAAGGCTGGGTCATTCCGAGACCGTGCCATTTCGCCGGCGGTCGAAGACGCTGAGGCGCTCCGGTTTGGGCGTGCGGATGACCTCGAGGAATTCCTCTCTGGACATGGTGTTCAGAATATCTTCCGGCCGGCACCAGGCCCGGCGGGCCACAGCCACTCCGAAACGCCTTTTGTCCAGATGGGTGTGGTGGTGGGAATCGGTGTTGATCACCAGGGGCACACCCAGTTCCCTAGCCCGGTAGGCGTGGGTGTCCTTCAGATCCAGGCGTTCTGGAGAGGCATTGATCTCCAGAGCCGTCCCAGTGTTCCGAGCGGCTTGTAGCACCGCTTCCAGGTCAAACTCCACTGGCTCCCGTTGACCGAGCAACCGAGTGGTCAGGTGTCCGATGATAGTTACCGAAGGGTGTTCCATGGCCTTGATGATGCGAGCGGTCATCGTGGCCTGGTCTTGGCCCATGGCCGAGTGGACCGAGGCCACGACCCAATCTAACTGGGCCAGGATCTCATCAGGATAATCCATATCGCCATTGGCACGTATATCACATTCCGAGCCGCACAAGATGGTGATGTCGTAGTTCTTTTGCATCGAGCGAAGCAGACTGATCTGGGACTCCAGCCGTTCGTTGGTCAGGCCGTTGGCCACGCCCAAGCTCGCTGAATGGTCGGTGAGGGCCATGTATTCGTAGCCCTGGGCCTCAGTCGCTTCAATCATCAATTCAATGGGGTCGTTGCCGTCGCTCCACTCGCTGTGGAGGTGCAGGTCGCCTTTTAAATCGGTCGCTTGGATCAATCGAGGCAAGCTGTCTGCCAAGCCGGCGTCTAACTCGTAGACCCCTGTGCGCAGCTCCGGCGGCATCCAGGGCAGTCCCAGGCGGGCGTAGAAGCCCTCTTCGTCTGCAAATTCTTCCACTTTCCCAGTCTCGGTATTGATGATGCCGTATTCATTGAGTAAAAGCCCCTTACGGTTGGCGTAATCGCGGAGGCGTATGTTGTGCTGTTGGCTGCCAGTGAAATACTGGAGCAAGGCGCCAAATGTGCCTGGCTCACCGATGCGCAGGTCAATCTGCATCCCGGATTCGACCACCACGCTAGTCTTCTTGGGTCCGTGGACGAGCACATCTTTGACCATTGGCAGGGCAACCAGAGCGTCCCCAACTGCTTCGGGATCCGGCGCGGTGCCGATCAGGTCTATGTCTCCGATAGTCTCTTCCCAGCGCCTGAGGCTGCCAGCGGGGAATAGAGGCCCTATCTCCGGGCATTGCTTCCGCAGAGCGGCGATGACCTCTTCCGCTATCGGTAGAGCCTGGCCAATGGGAGTGCGGCTGCCGATAGCTTGGAAAGCTTCGATGTGCCGCAGGATTCTGTCCGCCGCCTTCTGGCCCATGCGAGGCAATCCGGCCAGACGGCCATCGGCCGCGGCTTCGGCTACGCCCTCGACGGTACTGATGCCTAGCTCTACACCGATAGCCACAGCGGTCTTGGGGCCGATGCCTGGGATGTCTTTCAGATCGAGGACGCCCGTCGGCAGTTCCTCCAATAGCCTCTGGTAGGCGGCTACCTGACCGGTGCCAATGAACTCGGTGATCTTTTCGCTAATGGCTTTGCCCACTCCCGGTATCTTAGTGAGGTCTTCGCCGTTCTCCACGGCTTGGGCCAAAGGTGAAGAAAGCTGCTCTATGATGCGGGCGGCCCGCTGGTAGGCCCTGATCTTAAAGATGGTGTCTCCTTTCATCTCCAGAAGGGAGCCCATGTTTTCGAAAAGTTCGGCTATCTGTTCGTTGGTAGGGGCCATGAGGGGTTACTCTGAGTGATCGCCTTGGATCCCTTGGACCATTTGACTCATGAATGCCGAAAGGTGCCGTACGCCGCCGATGGCCGCGACATACCCCATGCGTTTGGGGCCAACGACGCAGATGGTCCCGTTGACACCCTTGGGGCTGCCGTATTGGCACAGGATGACGCCGAAGGGATTTAGGAATTCATCCCGGTTCTCTGAACCGATGAACACCGCGGGGTTCTCGGTCTCTGGGACGCCGTCCAAAACGCGTTCCAGTAGGACCCGTTCTTCCACCAATTGGACCAACTGGCGCGCCAGTTCTCCTCTGGAAAACTCAGGCTGGCTCAATAGCAGCCGCAGTCCGTCTGTGTAGTGCTCATGGTCGTTGGCGGATTCAGCCTCGCGCATAAGACTTACTGAACCCTCTTTAACTTGTTCTTCCAGTGAGTTAAGTTCAAGCTGGTTCGATTGCATCTGAGACCGGTTGAGGCCACCCAGAGTATCGTTCAAGCGGCTTGCAGCTATGTCCAACTGCACTTGGTTCACGCGGTTGCCAAATGGCAGGATTCTCCGCAGTAATCTCGCTTCCTCAAGCACCAAAACGAGCAGGGCAGTGGACTCTTGGAGGAAGACCAATTGAATCCGCTTGAGGCGGGGGAATTGTGCCCGGGGAGCGGTGACTATCGCCAGGTTCTCGGTGAGGCCGGACAAGATGGCCGCACAACGTTTGCTCCAGGCGCCGATGTCGGGCTCAGTTTCTGCCAAATCGCGGTCTACGCTCTCCCGCAGTTCATAAGAGAGCTGCGGGGTCTCCGGAAGGGATTCAACATAATAACGGTAGCCCCGGTCTAATGGAACGCCACCCGAGGACACGTGGGGCCGGGAGATATACCCGTTCTCAGTTAGCCGGGCCATGGTGTTGCGGATTGTAGCCGAGCTTATCTTCTTTCCGAGGCTGCGGGCGATGTCGTCTGACGCCACCGGAGTAGCGGATTGAAGGTATTCACCAACCAAGACGTTCAGTACTGTTGCAGCCCGCTCGCTAAGCATCAGTCTCCTGCCAGCGTCTTTTGTGGTTCCTCAGACGAGGCTGAGGGAGCTATTTTCGAAAGTTAACATAGCATTCTGGGCAGTGTCAAAC
>VFHF01000043.1 GCA_009392095.1 SAR202 cluster bacterium | reverse complement strand
GATATTCTCTAGTCTCAGATTTGTGTCTGAGAGTACATATGAGTACCCTTTAACATGAAAAGAACGAGATCAAATACAAGATCAAATCCGTTAAAACAAGGCTTTCACCCCAGAAGCACTTGGAGGAAAGGTAAAAGTGAAGTACGACACAGTGATTGTTGGAGCGGGGTCAGCCGGCTCCATAGTGGCCGCCAGACTCAGCGAAGACCCGGATCATTCCGTGTTGTTGCTGGAAGCTGGGCCCGACTACCCCGACTTTGAGCACTTGCCCGATGAAGTAAAGTTCGGGTACGCCACCGCCACTGACATCATGACCAGTGACCATAACTGGCAATTTCTTGGCAAGGCAAGTGATACCGCGCCACCGATGCTGGTGCCTAGAGGTAGGGTTACCGGAGGTTCCAGCGCCATCAACGGCCAAGTTTTCTTAAGAGGCGTGCCGGAGGATTATGACTCTTGGGCCGCCATGGGCAACGACGAATGGGCGTTCCCCAACCTGATTCAGTATTTCCGCAAGGTTGAGGCGGACCCAGACTTTCCAGACGACGATTTCCATAGTTCGGAGGGGGCAATCATCGTCCGGCGGTTCAAACCAGACGAAATGAGGCCGGACCAAACCGCATTCTACGAGGCCTGCAGGGAGGCTGGATTTGCGGACAGCCCTGACCACAATGCACCTGATGCCAGCGGCGTGGGGCCGGTGCCAATGAATAACCCCAACGGGATCCGATTCAGCACGGCCTTGGGTTACTTGAACCCGGCACGTCATCGCTTGAACCTGACCATCAGACCAAACTGTGTAACCCGTAAGATCATCTTCGAAGGCAAGCGGGCCGTGGGCGTGGAAGTGGAGAGCGGAGGTGAACGATTTACCGTTGATGCCGGAGAGGTTATCTTGAGCTCCGGGGCCATCGGCTCTCCGCATATCATGTTGCTTTCAGGCGTCGGACCGGCAGACAATCTCGGGGAGATTGGAATACCGGTGATTCACGAATTGCCCGGCGTGGGACAGAACCTCCGCGATCATCCCATGGTGTTTACCACCTGGCAGACCAAACCGGACTACCCTCTTGACGGCTTTGCTCCCAGGGTCCAGACGATTCTTCGGTGGACTGCGGAAGGGTCAGACGTGCGTAACGACCTCTTGATTTTCATGCAGTCCTATGCGACTGATCGAAACTATCGAGGCGTAGGGGACGTGCCTCCATTGGGCATAAGGATGTTGGCTTCTCTGGAGTTGCAACTTAGCGCTGGAGAGTTGCGCCTCACATCCAGCGACCCCGATGAACAACCGTCTTTGGACTACAGGTATCTCCAATACGACGAAGATCTGAGGCGAATGAGAGAGGCTGTGCGGCTATGCGTGTCTCTTGGCCAGCATGAAAAGTTCACTGACATCATCGAATCCCGGATAGAGCCGACAGATGATGAACTGTCTTCCGACGAGAAATTGGACGCCTATATGCTGCGCGAGGCAACCACCGGCCAGCACATCTCAGGCACCTGCAAGATGGGACCGGGCTCAGACAAAATGGCAGTTGTGGACCAATATGGCAGGGTCCACGGGATGGAAAATCTGAGAATTGTCGACGCGTCGATAATGCCAGACTGCATCCGAGCCAACACCAACGTGACCACAATGATGATCGCGGAGCGGGTATCAGACTTCATCCGGGAAGGCAAATAACAAGGGAGAAGTACATGCCTGAGAAAATCGACCTGTTCGAGGCTATCGACACCCAAAGGGGTATTCGATATTTCAAGCCTGATCCGGTCCCTGACGAACTCATCAACCGGTTGCTGGAGGCCGCCGTCAAGGCGCCATCGGGTGGAGCGAAACAAGGATGGAGCTTCATCGTCATTCGAGACCCGGAGACCAGGCGTAAGATCGGAGACCTTTACCGAGCAGGGTCTAGGTTTGAGATCGGGACTGACCTCACAGCACAGGTCCGGCGGGCCTACGGCGGCGCCCAACATCTGGAGGACCATATAGAGGAAGTTCCTGTGTTGATCCTAGCCTGCATCCAGGCTGACCCAGGTACAACACCTTCGGCTGCCTCCATCTTTCCCGCCGTCCAAAACATTCTTCTGGCGGCGCGTGGACTCGGGCTGGGCAGCGTCTTGACCACCCGTCAAACGCGCTTTGAAAAAGAGATCAAACAACTGCTCAGTATCCCTGATGACGTGACGACTATGGCCCTATTACCGATTGGATTCCCAGCCGATGGGACCCGCTACGGGCCAACTAGGCGCAAGCCTTTGGAAGAAGTCGCTTTTGTTGGACGTTGGGGGAAAGCTGGCAGCTTGGCTCTCCGGGCTATACTAGCAATATATGAGTAGGGGAAGTTGGACGCTGGGGATGTTTACGACGTAGGCAAAGGTCCAATGTGGGTGCTGATAACCGAGTTTTAGGCATCGTCTCCCCGAATTTGCGTTAGGTGATTGGAGGGTAATCAATGAATTTCGGGTTCATGTTGCCGTCCCGCGGTCCCCTGTCCCAACCGGAGAACCTATCGGTCATCGCCAAACGCGGTGAAGAGTTGGGCTACAGCTTCATGATGTTCCCCGACCACATCGTGATGCCACGGGACGTTTCTTCAAGATACCCGTATACCAATTCCGGAGTTTTTCCCGGGACCGACACGGGCGAGACCATGGAGCAACTGACCACATTGGCGTTCCTGGCCGGCCAGACGAGCACCATTCGGCTGGTTACCAGCGTGATGGTGGTTCCCCACCGCAGCCCCGTCGCCACCGCAAAAGTGCTCTCAACCCTGGACATCCTCTCCCGGGGCCGGTTGACCGTGGGCGTCGGGACCGGTTGGCTTGAAGAGGAATTTCAGGCGCTGGAGACCAAACCCTTTGCCCAACGGGGGGCGATAACCGACGAATATATCCAGGTGTTCAAAGAGCTTTGGACCAGCGAATCCCCCGAGTTCGACGGAGAGTTTTGCCGGTTCTCCAACATCGATTTCGAGCCCAAGCCGGTCCAGAAACCCCACCCGCCCATCTGGGTCGGCGGCGAAGGACGCCGGGCCATCCGGCGGGCCGCCCGCTTCGGCGATGGCTGGCAACCATTGGGAAACAACAGCACATTTCCCACGGGCACGGCGGAAGAGCTCGCCGTTGGCCTGACGAGGCTGGATGCCGAGTTGGAACGGGCAGGACGCCCCGCCGGAGCCCTGGAGATAACCAGCCGGATGCTGGGCTATGACCTGAAGAAGAATGGTGAAGCGTCAGGTAGCGGACACGCGGCCTTCGCCGGGACCGCCGATGAGATCGCTTCCGAGGTACGCCGGTTTCAGGACCTGGGAGTCTCCAACCTGGTGCCTAGCTTCCACGGCGTCGCCTTGATGGCCGAAAGCCGGGAAGCCATGCTGAACGACATGGAAGACTTGGCCAACGAGGTCATGCCCAAAGTCTAAGGGGCCAGCCAGATACGCAACACCCCGTCATCCCGGCCAACTCCCAGGGTGATACCGCCGCCGAGATCGACCGATGCCAAGTTGGTCGTGGCCTTGCCGCCAACAGGCGTTTGCCAGGCTCCGTCAATCCCATCCTCCGTACGACGCAGAGCCATAAGTTCCACGAGCGATTGATCGAAGACCACTCAAACGAGGGGGCTTTTCTTGTTTCAGAGACACCCCCATCGGGAAGGCACCGGGGGTGGGGTACTTAGAGGGTAGGGGTGTGGTTAG
>VFHF01000042.1 GCA_009392095.1 SAR202 cluster bacterium | reverse complement strand
CTAATTGTAATTGAGCATAAGTGGCACAATCGAGCCTGTAACCTGGTCATATGTGCTAGGAAGTGCACAGATTTTCTCCCAAATTCGGGGGACGGAAACCGATTAGACAATATCTTCTTGAGTGTGGTTAGCTATGTTAAAGCGTCAATGCTCTTAGACGAAAGACTCAGTAAATTAAAGAGAGGGCCTGATGACACCTAAAGAAATAGTTTTGGGCGGATACCAATGTTTTGCTGACGGCGACATGGAAGGTCTTGGGAAGATTTTTCATAAGGATGCGTTAATTAAGATAAATGGAAACCATGAACTATCGGGGGAATACCACGGATTTGATGATTTTTTGGCTAACTTCTTAGCGCAGATACCAATCAAATTCCCGAATTTCAATTTAGATATCCTGAACGTAACTGCCGAAGACGACAGGGTTCATGTCAGGGTACATTACACAGCGGACAATTTAGATTCGGAGTCGATGCATTGTTTCGTCGTAAAAGATGGGTTGGAAACAGAATTCGACGTATTTGACGATTCGCAAAAAATGGCAGCAGCCCTAAATGGCTAGCACCCTAGAGCTGTACTCCCATGTCATACCCGACATGGAGGACGAACTGGCGGATGCCACTTTCTGATCAAGCCAGACGGAAATCCATTTGGGACAATTGCGCTAGGTTATTTGGCGTCGAGGATTGACACTCCGAACGATTGATTTTCGATAGACGCTGGCAGCCTATCGACCTTCCCGGATAAAATCTGCGGCGCGTTCGGCAATCATCATCGTAGTGACGTTGGTGTTGGCACGGACCACGTCGGGCATAACCGAAGCGTCTACCACTCTTAGTCCTTCCACTCCGCGCACATTCAGATGCTGGTCGACCACAGCTCCCCCGTCGGTATCCGGTCCCATCTTGCAGGTACCAGAAATGTGGAAAGAAGAACTCACATTTCTGAGCAGCCAGTCGTCCAGAGACTGGTCCGAAACCAGGTCGGAATCAAGAGGAGCGGTCCGTTCTTCAATGATCCCGAAATACGCCGGGCCTTTCAAAAGGTCGACGCACTTTCGGACCGCTTCCCGCAGACGCTCTCGATCCCAAGTGTCCTCAAGGTAATGGTAGTCCATGCGGGGCTGTCTGCGAGGGTCAGCCGAAGTTAGTCGAAGTTCACCCTTTCCTATCGCCAGGTACAGCCCACAATTGATGGTATGACTCGGGTTGTCGCCCTCCTTGATAACAGTGTTCATTGAGGCTGGTGAAAGGATCATGTCGTTGGGAGTTTTGGAGCCGGTGGCACTGAACCTGAGGCGAAGCGCTCTCATCCCGTTTGGGTCGTCGTAGAGCCCTTCTTTCACCGTGAACTTCACAGTTACGTTTGGGTGATCACGCATATTTTGCCCAACACCGGGGCGGTTGGCCACCACCGGTATGCCAATCTCCGCCAGATGATCGGCAGGGCCGACGCCTGAAAGCATCAATATTTGAGGTGAGCCTATCGCTCCAGCGCACAAGATAATCTCGTCGCCTTCTACGATGAAACGCTCGCCACCGCTCTCCACCTCCAGCCCCGTGGCCCGGTTGCCGGAGAAGATGACCTTCAACGCCTGTACCCCAGCCTTAACGGTCAAGTTGATGCGGTGGCGACTGGGGTCGAGATAGGCGAGTGCCATGCTCATTCGTATCCCGTCAATGTTGTTCTCGGCCCGGAGGCTGACGCCAGTGGAGTCAGGCTCGTGGACGTCAGGATTATCTGGGTAGCCGGCTGCGATGCACGCTTGATAGAACGCCTCCTGGGCGGGGGGCCAGGTTCCCCTATGGTGACGCCGGACCGGTACAGGTCCCTCTGTGCCGTGGAAATCTCCGGAATAATCTTCGTCTCTTTCGAGCTTCCGGAAGTATGGCAGGCAATGTACATATGACCATTCGTCATTACCCCAAGACGCCCAAGTGTCGAAATCCTCAGGAGCACCACGGATAAAAGTCTGACCGTTGATTGCACTCGTGCCGCCCATGGCCTTTCCCCGCGGCACCGGCATCGGCTCCGGTTGGTGAGGGGTGGCCGTACCGGTGAACGACCAGTTGAATGGGCCGCCCGATTTCCTAGCCTCGAGGTTTAGCATGCCCCAACCGTATTTCAACGAGTCGGGTAATTGTTCAAAGTCCGGGTATTCTGGTCCCGCTTCTAGCAACAAGACCGAACGGGCTGGGTCTTCAGATAATCTGGTGGCCACGATACAACCTGCGGTCCCTCCACCAACGACTATATGGTCGTACTTCATATTTGATTGCCTCCTCAAGGAATTCGTAGATGTCTTGGTATGTATCGGGTGGGGTGTCATGCCAAGCGTACTTGCGATCGAGTTTCTTCTTACGGGCACCTAAAGTTAGCAAGTGAAATGGTTAGCGTCCCCGTGTGTAAGCGCAGACTAAACCACCGGGGTTCAAAAAGTCGAGGGAATCGAGATCAATCCTTACGAGTGTACTGGCCAGCCTGAATTTATCTAGTGAAATCCGGGGATTCAGGTACTTTTAGGCCCAGGATAGCCGCGGCTGCGATGGCCGCTAGCAAACACACTACTCCAACCATGGAAAATCCGCCGAGGCCCAGTGCCAGTCCTCCGATTGCAGAGCCTCCAATCGCCCCCAGTTGATTGCTAGTGGCCCAGAATCCGAGAGCTGTCGCAGTTGACGACTCCGCGAGTTCGGTCAATCTGGTGGTCAGAATTGGCCAGCTAACGCTGAAAAAACAAGCGACACCCAAGGCCAACGCTATCACGAGCCACTCGGATAACCCTGCAGAGAACAGTATGACCGAAGCAATACCTCCTCCCAAGAAACAGAACATAGTTGTGCCAAGCCGGCTGGGGCGCCCGGCCACTATTCCTCCGGCGAACGCACCGGCGATAGCGCCTATCCCGACCAACACCAAGGGCAGAACAGTTTCCTCGGTGCTCAGTCCATATTCCTCCGTGAGATAGGCTGCTAGGTAACTAAACATAGCGAAGTACACCATGCGCTGGGCCACATTGGTTGAGAATAGGAACCACAAGGTGGGTTTGGAAGTTACCTGTTTGTAACGCCCGATCAGGCTTATCGAATCACTGCTACGCGACCGGGTTCCGGGGTACCATTTCCACGCCAGTATCCAGACGACGGCAGCCAATATTCCGAAGGCGAAAAATGATCCTTGCCATCCACCTATTTGCACTAACACGGCTGCCGCGGGAGCACCCAACGCAGCGCCGATGATGCCGGTGCCGATTAGCCTTCCGAAGTATTTGCCGCGGTTTCTTGGCGGCACCAGATCAGCTACGACTCCTCCGCTGTTGGGCGGAAGCATCCCTGACCCTAAGCCTGTTACGATGCGGAAGGCGAACATCATCTCGTAATTCACCGATACGGCAGATACCATTAGACCCAGAGTGATGAGTCCAAGCCCTGTAAGGGCTATGGGTCGTCTTCCGTAGGAATCCGATATCGGACCAACAAGTGGTGCGATGATTGCCCAGCCTATGAAATTCGCGGATGCGAACTGACCTGCCACAGCCAGAGACGTATCGAATTCATCTGCCAGATCGACCAGCAATGGCCCCATCATCAAAGAGACAGCCATCACTAAGAAGAAGCAAGCGGATAGCACTATGAGGACCATAGTAGGTAGGCTGTCTTGGGTGCGGGTGGGAGTCATTC
>VFHF01000041.1 GCA_009392095.1 SAR202 cluster bacterium | reverse complement strand
GATGGTCTCGGCAGTTAATTCTTCATCAAAGCCTTCGGCGGCAAGAATCTTCGGCCCGGTGAACCGGCCATGGCCCTTTAAAACCTCGACGTTTTCACTCTGCCGATAGCCCCTTTTAATCATCGCAGCGTCGGCATACACTTTTTCAAATGCGGGCTGGACTATGAACTGCCGATCGATGCTTTCGAGCTTAGCGTGGATGCCGAAGGCGGTGGCGTTCTGATCGGTTTGCATCACGTCGGCGCAGTGAATCAGCATCTTGGACGGGATGTAGCACGGTTCAGGCATGTGCCTTCGAAGGAACCCTCTTCAATCACCGCTACAGAGCGGCCGGCGGCCGACACGTCCGCGGACACTTCCCGGCCGGAACCGATCACGATAAGGTCCAACGCCCGCATCAAATCCTCCAGCCTATTGGCGGTTAAGCCGATTCGCCAACGTTTTTGGGCCGGAAGGTAGCTGGCCTACGTGACCAGTTTTCGCGCTTCTTCGGCCACCCGTTCGGCTGTTATATCGAAATTCTTGTAGAGGTCGGCGATGGGCGCCGACGCGCCGTAACCGGTCATGCCCACGGAAGCCCCGTCGAGGCCAACGTACCGCTCCCAGCCCTTGGTTGCGCCGGCCTCGACCGAGACCCTGGCCCGGAGACCCGGTGGTAATACGCTATCTCGGTACTCTTTGGGTTGGTCGTCGAATACCTCGCAGGACGGCATGGAGACTACCCGGGCGGCAATGCCCTCGCCTTCCAGCATCTGCCCTGCTTCCAATGCGATGTGGACCTCGGACCCCGTGGCGATAATCACAACCTGGGGTGAATCGTTGCTCTCCCAGAGGACGTAACCGCCCTTTAGGACGCCGGAAGCCGGTTCGAATACAGAACGGTCCAACACCGGCAGGTTCTGCCGTGTGAAGGCCATTACCGTGGGGCCGTCTTGGCGGTTTATCGCCGCACGCCATACTTCCACGGTTTCGGTGGCGTCGGCCGGGCGGCTGACCACCAGACCCGGTATCTCGCGCAAAGACATCAGATGCTCGATAGGTTGGTGTGTGGGTCCGTCTTCGCCTACGCCGATTGAATCGTGGGTGAATACGTAAATCACGTGTTGGCCCATCAGCGCTCCCAGCCGGATGGATGGGCGCATGTAGTCTGAAAAAACCAGGAAAGTGGCGGTGTAAGGGATAGCACCTCCGTGCAAGGCCATGCCGTTGGCCACTGCGCCCATGGCGTGTTCCCGCACCCCGAAGTGCAGATTGTGACCCGCGAAATCGCCAGTACCAATATGGCCGCGGTCGTCAAGGATGGTCCTAGTTGACGGCGCCAGGTCGGCTGAACCGCCGATGAACGCCGGCAGGCCTTTTGAGATAGCATTCATCACCACGCCCGAAGCCGAGCGGGTCGCGATGGGGTCGGGTTTTGCGAAAAGCCCGTTCAGGCCGTCCTCCCACCCGGCAGGCAATCTTCCATGCAGGGCATCATCCAGTTGCTGCGCTTCGTCGGGGAAGGCCTCCCGGTACTCGCTGAACGCCGCGTTCCATTCGCTCTGATTTGCCTTGCCCCGTTCGGAGGCCAGTCCTAGATGGACACCCGCTTCAGCAGGCACGGCGAACCCTTCTGACGGATCCCATTTCAAGTTCTCTTTGGTTAAGAGAACTTCCTCTTCGCCGAGTGGGTCGCCATGGGCCGACGCTTTGCCGGCTTTGTTAGGGCTGCCGTAACCGATCACCGTGCGGCAGACGATTATGCTAGGCTTTCCGGTTTCGGTCTGTGCATCGGTCAACGCAGAGGAGATGGCGCCTATGTCAGTCCCTTCTATCCCGCTGATGACATGCCAGCCGTAGGCTTGGAACCGTTGGGCGACATTCTCGCCAAAGGTGATGCCAGTGTCGCCCTCGATGGAGATGTTGTTGTCGTCGTAGAGCATTATGAGCTTGCCAAGGCCCAATGTGCCTGCCATGGATGCTGCTTCGGACGAGATTCCTTCTTGGAGGTCACCATCAGAGACGATCGCGTAGGTATAGTGGTCGATGATCGCGTGACCGGGTTTGTTGTATTGTCCGGCCAGCCAACGCTCGGCCAATGCCATGCCGACAGCGTTGCCAAATCCCTGTCCCAGAGGGCCGGTGGTGGCTTCAACTCCTGGAGTCAGGCCGTGCTCTGGGTGGCCCGGTGTTTTGCTGCCCCATTGGCGGAACCGCTTCAATTCATCCATGGGTAGGTCATAGCCCGTGAGGTGCAGCAGAGAATACAACAATGCTGACGCGTGGCCGGGGGAAAGGATGAAGCGGTCGCGGTTGGGCCAGGTTGGGTCTTTTGGGTTGTGTTTGAGGAAGCGGTCCCACAGAGCATAAGCCATGGGCGCCGCTCCAAGAGGTGCGCCTGGGTGTCCTGATTTAGCTTTCTGGACGGAATCTACAGCCAGAAATCTGATGGTGTTGATACAGAGTTGGTCAAGGGCCTGGTCAGGCAAGGCGGAACCCCCTAAACGTCTGTGTGATGTGATGAAGGAATCGATGGCGTCATTTTTAAATCTGCGAGCTCCGAATCTAGAGGCAAGCAGATTCTCGAGATTATGGTAACGGGCTTAGAGAGTGTTGTCACTAGTAAGTTTGGCTGGTGAAAAAGATGAAAATCAGTCCAGAAACCACCAGAGAATCGGACTACGGTTTAACTGGGGTTAAGAGTCGGGGTCAGAGGGGGCAATTACGCCAATAAGGAATATTCATCCAGATGCTTGTGGAGTAGGATCCTAGCCCAGTGAAGACGGGGTTTGCGGGAAGCGATGGAGATGTTCAATGGCTTCACGGCCTCTCCCGTGGGGTGTCCCTCAGTACGACTGCGGCGCGGAGGTCGGGGAACAATATGTCCAGTCTGGGTTCTAATGTGGAACTGAGTTCGCTGTTGACAGCGGCCTCTTCGGGGTCATTTTCCCAATCGCAGACCAAGGCGTCGTCAAAGAGATTTTCCGAGATGTACTTGGCCCTGGATTCATCTTTGGGTATCCTCAATAAGCTTTGACGACGATGCGGTATAGCAAGGTGGAGAGTCTTGAACGCCGGGATATAGGTTTCTTGGACTGGGTCTTCCGCATCCGCGGTATTTTGTAGCAAGCGGAAAGCAACACTGTAGGCCAAGTCGGAATACTGATCTACAATCTCGGTGAATTGCCGTTCGAGGTTTACAGCCCCGGATGCGTCTTGGGTCGATATTCAAGTCTACTGGGAAGTGGTGGGGTAGCTGCCGACCAAGTTATTGGTCATGCATTCGGTCAAATGTATTTGTCCTAGACACAGGCTTTTGACAAACATCAGGGCAAATAAATGGGGCAGGTCAGAAACCTGCCCCTACGTAAACCGTGCTGGTCAGTCCGAACTACGCTGGCCGTTTGGACCTACCCAGCGCGGGGAATATCTT
>VFHF01000040.1 GCA_009392095.1 SAR202 cluster bacterium | reverse complement strand
TGCAAACAACATCAACAAAAAGACCGTCCTTCCCGGCGTTTTGCCTAGAATGACGGTCTTGGCGCTCTGAGTTTGATGCTGGGTTAGCCCTTGCCGTTCTCCCAGCCAGCCTCGAGAATCTTCCCCGGCGTGATGGGCAGGCTGCGCATACGGTTACCCGTTGCTGCGCTGACCGCATTGCCGACCGCAGCCATGGGCGGGACGATAGCTGCCTCTCCGACCCCGCGCACTCCATAAGGGTGACCGGGGTTAGCGACCTCGACGATCACGGTATCAATCATCGGAAGGTCGAGTGAGGTGGGCATGCGGTAGTCCAGGAAGGTGGGATTCATCATCTTGCCCGAGTCGTCGAAGAAATATTCTTCGTTCAATGCCCAGCCGATACCTTGGACCGCTCCTCCCTGCATCTGTCCTTCAACATAGCTGGGGTGGACCGCTTTGCCCGCGTCCTGCACCGCGGTGAACCGGGTTACGTCAGTCTTGCCGGTGTCCGGGTCGACTACCACGTCTGCCAGGTGAACGGCATATCCGTTGCCCTCACCGGTGGGGTCGACGTTGGACCGCCCTGAAACTGAGCCTCCGGTGGTCGCCAATTGACGCGCCAGGTCCTTGAAGGTGAACTTGAGTTCTTCATCGGATTTGTGGGTGACCACGCCGGCCACGTACTCGATATCATCCTCGTTGGTGTCCCAGATCTTAGCGGCTCTGGAAATCATCTGGCCCTTCACTTCCTCGGCCGCGTTGATGGCTGCGATGCCGGTGGCGAAGGCTGTCCGGCTCCCACCGGTGATGAATGTGTAGCCGATGGAGTCGGTGTCCACCACCGTAGGCTTGACGTCCTCATAGGCTATCCCTAAGGTCTCAGCGGCTTGTTGGGCGATTGATGCCCGCGTGCCGCCAATGTCCACCGAGCCCATGATCAAGCTGACGACCCCGTCGTAGTTGACAGTCATCACCACGCTGGACTGGAAGCCTCGGTTGGGCCAATAACCACAAGCCACACCCCGCCCTGCGCCATTCTCCAGCTTGGACTTGTAGTGGTCATGGTCGCGAGCGGCCTCGAGACATTCGATCAGGCCGATGCGCCGGGCCACGATACCTTCGATCCGGCGAGTCCCCTCTTTAGCCGCATTCAACAGCCGGAATTCGATCGGGTCCATCTTGAGTTCATCGCAGATCTCATCGATCAGCGATTCCACAGCGAAGGCTGCTTGGGGTGATCCAGGAGCGCGGTAAGCAGCGGTCTTGGGCTTGTTGACCACCACATCGTAGCCATCCACTATTCCGTTCTCCACGTCGTAACAGGCAAACGCGCAAACGATCGCCTGCATGACCGGGGACCCGGGGTAGGCCCCGGCATCCATGGCCATCTCGCACTCTACGGTCGTCATCTTACCGTTGTTCTTTACGCCGATCTTTACCCGCATCCAGGAAGCAGGTGCAGGCCCGGAAGCCTCGAAAACCTCGGTCCGGGTCATCAGGGCCTTTACCGGCGCGCCGGCTTTCTTGGAGAGCACGGCACAGATGGCATCTAGGTAGGCTGTGATCTTGCCGCCAAAGCCGCCGCCGATCTCCATAGGGGTAACTTTGATCTGAGACACGGGCACCCGCAGGACGCTGGCCACGGTGCTTCGGACCTGGAAGCTACCCTGCGTGCTGGTCCACAGGTTCAACTGGCCGTCTGAGTTCCAATGGGCGGTGGTGTTGTGGGGTTCGATATAACCCTGGTGGACGGTGGCGGTGGTGTATTCCTTCTCCATCACCAAGTCGGCGTCAGCGAATCCTTTCTCGACGTCGCCGGTAGCATAGCTCATATGGGTGGCAATGTTGCTGGGTTTGTCTCCGGTCTCTCCCATATCGTTGGTGCGCATTTCTTCGTGAAGCAGCGGGGCGTTGGGATTCATCGCTTCGCGTACATCGACGATGGCCTCCAATACCTCGTAGTCAACCTCGATCAACGCCATCGCAGTCTCGGCGACGTGGCCGCTTATGGCCGCAACGGCAGCCACCGGATGGCCTTTGAACAAAACTTTGTCACTGGCCATCATATGGTCAGACGCGAATTTGAGTCCTGCGTACTCGCCACCCAATTCTTCTTTTGAAAGAGATGCCAATGGCAAGTCTTTCGCGGTGAGCACTGCCCGCACACCGGGGAAAGCCTCGGCTTTGCTGGTGTCAATGGACTTGATTCGGGCATGAGCATGGGGGCTGCGCAGGACCTTGGCCCGCAGCGTACCGGTCAAATTAGTATCGTCGCCGTACCTGGCCCGGCCGGTAACCTTGTCTACGCCATCAGGCCGCACCGGGCGCTTGCCAACGACGCTATATTCAACTTCTGAGAGAACCTGGTTTGAGGCCATGTCGAAATACCTCCAAAAATTAAAACCGGAGCCCCAAGTGTTAATTGAAGGCTCCGGTCGATTGCCATAAATCGGCGATGCTTATTTGGCCTTGCTTACCTGAAGCACGGCCCGGACGATTTTGTCATACCCAGTGCAGCGGCAGAGGTTGCCGGCCAGCCAGTGGCGGATACGACCTTCGTCGGCGTCGGGTTCTGCATCAAGCAGCGCCTTGGAGGCCAACAAGAATCCAGGGGTGCAGATGCCGCATTGGAGTGCGGCATTTTCCAGGAACGATTGCTGCAGCGGGTGCAAGCCCTCAGGAGAGGCCATGCCTTCAATGGTCGTGATGTCTTTCCCTTCGGCTTCCACACCGAGAACCAAACACGAATCGACGATTCTGCCGTCCAAGATGATCGTGCAGGCTCCGCAGTTTCCGTCGTTGCATCCTTCCTTGGTTCCGGTCATGCCCAGGACATCCCGAAGGACTTCCAATAGGCTTTGACGAGGCTCACACAGAAAGTTGATTACCTCACCATTCAAAGTGGTCTGTACTTGGGTAACTCCGGGCATTGTTAACCTCCCCTGGCTCGTTCGATGGCTATATTGAGTGTGCGGCGGGTCAAAACACCGATCAGGTGGGTGCGTTGGCGAATGGTCCCGCGCATGTCGCTGATGGGCTTGGCTGCCGCCTGGGCTAGTTCAGATGCTTGCTGGATCGCCTCTTCGGAAACAGCTTTGCCGGCCAGACTGTCGCCGGCTTCCTTGGCAAACACCGGGGTGGGCGCCACGGATGCCAGAGAGATACGGGCTGAGACGAAGTTCTGTCCTGAGGCATCTAGCACTACGCTGCTACCGACTCCGGCAACGGCGATGTCCATTTCATTCCTGGGAATAAAACGAAGATAACTTGCGCCAGACTTAGCCTGCGGAGCCGGGATGGAGATGGATACCAATATTTCACCGTTCTCCAATGCGTTCCGGCCTGGCGCCGTGCAAAATTCCTCGGCGGCTAGTTCACGGGTGCCGTTGGGGCCCGCAATGTTGCAGATGCCGCTCAATGCAATCACCGCTGGGATGGCGTCGCCGCTGGGTGCTGCATTACAGATATTTCCGCCGACGGTGGCCCGGCCCTGAATTTGAATCCCACCAATCAAAAAGGCGGAGTCGATCAGTCCCGGATAGGCCGCGGACACGGTTGCGTCTTGGTAAATCCTGTAACAAGGTACCGCCGCCCCCAGTGTGAGTCCTTTGGAGGCATCATAGGTCAAGGCATTTAACTCTGGGATTCCCTTGATGTCCACCACAAGTGGGGCTGTCCG
>VFHF01000039.1 GCA_009392095.1 SAR202 cluster bacterium | reverse complement strand
ACTTGGTGGTGGTCGATTCTCTGGTGGTGCCGTCTCGCGGTGGGTTTGGCAACGACGAGATACCATTCGAGCTTGAAGGTATCTTCTACGAGGACACCGAGATGGAGGCCATCGACATCGAGGTCCGCGAGCCCCGGACCGGCCAGGTGATACCGCTGAAGGTCATCGGTGTCATGGACCGGCTCACCGACGCATTTGGCGAGCTGGGTCTCGGCATGATCGCCTCGCGCCAAGAACTGGACGAAGCCATACCCTTCCGGATACCGACCACGACGTTCCGCTTCAAAGCCGCTGATGGCGTGGATATCGCCGCGCTCTCAAAGAACCTGGAATCGGCCTTTCGCGAGAACGGCATGGAGACCGACGTGCTGTCGGAATTGGTGGACGACATCGCGGCGGCCAACCGGGCTTTCAACAATCTGTTCACCAGCTTCATGGGTCTGGGACTGCTGGTGGGCGTCGCCTCCTTGGGCGTAGTCAGCCTGCGGGCGGTGGTGGAACGCCGCCAACAGATCGGCGTGCTGCGGGCTATCGGCTACCGCAGGCGGATGGTGCAGTTGAGCTTCCTCACCGAGTCGTCATTCGTCGTCCTCATGGGCACCGCCATCGGGATTTGCCTGGGCACCATAATCTCCTGGAACATCGTGAAAGACATCCAAGAAGAGGTGGAGACCGTCCGGTTCGCTATCCCCTGGCTCCAGATAATAATCATCGTGGCCATCGCCTACGTATTCTCCCTGGCCACGACCTTCATGCCAGCGCGTCAGGCCTCCCGCATCTACCCAGCCGAGGCGCTGCGCTACGAATAAACGCCCGATTCTTTTGAACAAGGAGCCCCGCCATGACTGCCACTCCAACGGCTAATAACAGCGGATTCAAGGTCATCGGCACCACGCCTATCCGCCACGACGCCACGGACAAGGTCACTGGCCAAGCCCGTTACGGCGCCGACATCAGCATGCCTGGTCTCCTCCACGGCAAGATACTGAGGAGCCCCCATGCCCACGCTGTAATCAAATCCATCGACGCCGCCAAGGCCCTGGCGTTGCCCGGCGTCAAGGCCGTCGTGACCTCGGCCGATCTGCCGGTACTGTCCGGCAGACCGGTGGACGTTGCCGAGGGCTCGCCCCTGAACCCCAGGTTTTTAAGCAACAACGTGCTGGCCGCCGACAAAGCGTTGTACAAAGGCCATGCCGTGGCCGCGGTGGCGGCCGACAGCGTGCATACCGCCGAGGCCGCGCTGTCCCTCATCGAAGTCGATTACGAGGTCTTGACTCCCGTTCTGGACGGCAAAGAAGCCATGGAGCCGGACTCTCCCATCCTCCACGACCGGCTGTTCCGCTCTGAGGGTGAGTTCTTCCGGCCAGGCGGACTCCGCGACGATGACGATGATAGCGTACCGACCAACATCGCCAGCCACTTCGTATATGAGCTGGGCGACCCGGACCAGGGGTTCAAAGAGGCCGACGTTGTCGTGGAAAGGGAATTCCGCACCAAGCCGGTCCACCAGGGTTATATCGAACCCCACAGCGCCACCGTCCGCTGGGACCGCGACGGGCGGGTGACCGTCTGGGGCAGTTCTCAGGGGCATTTCGCCATTCGGGATTTCACCGCCCTAGTGCTGGGCATCCCGATCTCCCAGGTTAAGGTGATTCCCATGGAGATTGGCGGCGGGTTCGGCGGCAAACTGGTGGTCTACGTCGAGCCGGTGGCAGCGCTTCTATCCAAGAAGACCGGCCATCCGGTGAAGATAACCATGACCCGGGCCGAGGTGCTGGAGGGAACCGGCGCCACTGCCGGAGGCCACATCCGGGCTAAGATCGGCGCAACCAAGGACGGCCGGATCACGGCTGCCGACGCACATTTCGTCTACGAGTCCGGCGCCTTCCCCGGGGCCCTGGTCAACCTGGCGTCCATGACCATCTTCGCGCCCTACGACATACCCAACGTGCGCTCGGAAGGCTACGACGTGGTGGTGAACAAACCCAAGGTCGCTCCCTACCGCGCGCCGCTTGGTCCGCCCGCCGGGTTCGCCGGGGAGACACTGATCGACGAACTGGCCGCCAAACTGTCCATGGACCCCATCGATTTCAGGCTGTTGAACGCCGCCAAAGAGGGCACTCGCCGTGTGACCGGCATCCCCTACAAGAAAGTTGGCTATGTTGAGACGTTGGAGGCGGCCAAGGCCCATCCCCACTACAACGCCCCCCTCGGCGGGCCGAATAGAGGCCGCGGGGTGGCCACCGCCGTGTGCAACAACATCACCGGCCCGGCCTGCGCCGTCGTCAGTCTGCAACAAGACGGGAGTGTCGGCCTGGTCGAAGGGTCCGCCGACCTGGCGGGCAGCCGCACCGCCGCGGCCATGCACGTGGCCGAGGTGTTGGGTATCACTGCCGAGGAAGTACACCCTTCGGTGGGCGACACCGACTCGATCGGCTACACGGCCATCAGCGCCGGCAGCAGCGCCGTCTACAAGACCGGCTGGGCGTCCTTCGAAGCCGCCCGGGACCTACAGCGGCAGTTGGCGGCCAGGGCGGCGCTCATCTGGGACGTGCCGGTGGAAGAAGTGGACATCGCCGACGGCGTATTTTCCCACCGATCCGACCCAGAGTTGCGGCTCACGTTGAAGGAACTGGCCGCCCGGCAGAACACTACCGGAGGGCCGTTGTTGGGGCGGGCCGGTGGCGCCTGGGGAGGGGAGAGTCCAGGTTTCGCCGTGCATATCGTGGACGTGGAAGTAGACCCGGAAACGGGCAAGACCGACATCATCCGGTACACGGCCCTTCAGGACCCCGGAACGGCCGTTCATCCGCAGTACGTAGAAGGCCAGATCCAGGGCGGGGCCGTCCAAGGCATCGGCTGGGCGTTGAATGAAGAATACTTCACCGACGAGAAGGGCGGAATGCTGAACTCCAGTCTGCTGGACTACCGCATGCCCATCGCCAAGGACCTGCCCATGATCGACACTCAGATCGTGGAGGTCCCCAACCCCGACCACCCAACCGGGGTCAGGGGCGTGGGAGAGGTGTCCATAATCCCACCGGTCCCGGCCATCGCCAACGCTATCAACCAGGCCTTGGGCATCCGCATGTCTGAGACACCGATGTCGCCCTGCGCAGTGCTTGAGGCCATCTGGGAGAATGGGTCTTAAGGTCTGGTTCAGCGGGTGACCGATGCGTAGTCAAGAGCGGTAATTGGGTTTCCACTTTTCTGTCATTCCGAGGCGTCAGCCGAGGAATCTCATTGCTCGGGTATTTCACTGTTGATCAGAGCAACTTGATCGTCCCTCAACCCAACCCTGCCAACCCTACGGCGTGAGAATCACCTTGCCCATGGCTCCTCGGTTGGCTAGGTGCTGGTGGGCCTTGCCTACCTCGGCCATCGGAAGTATCTGGTCAACGACCAACTTGGCTTGACCGGCAGCAATCATGGGGAACATCTCAGCCATGGCGGCCTTGTGGTCCAGGGACCCCACCGGAGAGCGGCCCATGCTAAACCCGACTACAGTGCGGTTGGCCGAGGTGATGTCTGAAGCCGGCAGGTTTGAGGGGGTCTGGGAAGCATTGCCGTAACTGACCAAAGTTCCGTAGGCTGAAAGGCAGCGCACGCTCTTCTCTAGAACCTCACCGCCAACGCACTCGGC
>VFHF01000038.1 GCA_009392095.1 SAR202 cluster bacterium | reverse complement strand
CCATCCGGCCCAAGCCAGCTTTCCGGCCAATCTTTGAAGTAGCCACCACCCGCGAAGGGAGTGGAATTGGCCTAGTAACCGGGCGCCCAGATTCAAGAAAATCAGGGCAGAGATTCTCACAGCGATAGCTGTAATTTAGAGCCCCCAAGAAGTGAAAACTTGATCAGACGTGGGTAGATCTCAGACCGATTTTTGGGGGCGCTAAGAAATCTCTCGAATCGTCGATTTGAAGCACCGTGGTTGAGATACCCCTACTCGAACACAGTCTCTAGTTTGGCAGCCTGGTCGAAGAAATACTGGAGACTCTCATTAACCCGAAAAAATATGTCTCCGCGCAATTGGTCTCCCGTGGCGTTCTGTGCGAGGCCGTCGTTCGCGGTCAGGTCAAGGGTGTTCAACGTATGCCGGCGGTCGGCTCCGCCGTTGGCCTTGGTGTTCTCTACCAACTCTCGCCAATCGGCCTCGCTCAACTCCAAGTAAAAATCCAGGTCGTCCAGGTCGGCTTCGCTGCCGTCCCTGACCTCGGTACATTCGAATGCCTCGAAGACGACCACAAAGACCCTGGAGCCTACCTTCACTCCCATCGCCGCGTCGATAGACCCCAACCTGCGGAATTCAGGGTCCACATTCACCAGCTGCTGAAGGGCCTGGAACCATTCAACCGATGGAAACACAAGTGTGCCTGCGGCGGAACTCATAGTCTTCTCCTAATATTTTCAGATATCGACGTAAAAATTGGCGGATTTTTATTCCCCGGCGCTGGTATGGCATTCGTTAGCCCTGCGTGGATCTAGACGCGGTACATTGCTAATCTTTGAAGTAGGGGTCTCCCTGCTCTTTAGCCTGGCTAAAAGGGACCATTTTACGAACATAATGGTCGGGATTGGTGTCGCTGGGGGCTTTGGCCAACGCCTGGTCGACCATCTTGCCGTATTTGGGGTCTAATTGGGCAAATTTATCTGCTTCCGACCGGATATGGGTAACATTGGACATGATTCGCTGAATATCCGGGCTTTGGCAGTGCTTGCAGCCCGATTGCGGAACCGCACCGTAGGCCTTAAGGAAGTAGGAACTAACCTCACTGCATTGCTGACAACGGTATTCGTAGATCGGCACGTCAAACCCTACGCAGTAGTGCCGGATTCCTGGACCGAGTCCTGATTGACGTAGGTCAACAATCCTGGCGCCAGGCTGTCCACCGTTTTGTCGATACCTACCCATCTCATCCGGGTCATGTAATCAGAGACGTAGCGACGTTGTAATTCTCGAACCACATCCATGCCGGATGAGATATTTTCCAGGCCGCCACCGAATATGATCGCAAGAGCTTCCCACAGTACGGAGTCGCTCATCTCGGTGGCCAAGTCTTGCTCCACGCCGCTCATCATTCGCAGCAACCCGGTAGCATAGTCTCTGCCATTCTCAGAGATGGCATATTTCACGTGGGCCATTCCATAGGCCAGATGCCGGGCCTTATCCTGGACGCTCCTCCGGAAGATTATCTTCTCGGCCGGATTCGACGCGTAGGCCTCGCCGTACCGGTAGAGCATGAGAGTGAACGGCCCCCGGAGCAGGTACATCAAGACAGCGGTTTCGGTCCAACCTGCCCGGCTCTCGATGATCCGCCGGTTGATGAGACCGGGGCTTTCCAGACCCAGGGTGCCCCCGTTGGCCAAAGCTCGCGTGCGGAAGACGTCGTGATGCCTGGCCGTATCGTATAGCTCACTAGCCAGGAACGTCTTGACTTCATAATAGGCGTAATTCATCCGCCCGATCCATTGGCCGATGGAGTCAGTCTCCACGCTAGCCTGCTGGGCCAACTCGGTGCATAGCTGGCCCATGGACAGTTCCATCTCTCGGGGAAGCGGCTCGATGGTATCCCATGGAACATCCAGATGGGCCATCCACCGGCGTTGGATCGCTTCTTCGTACAATCCAGCGGCGTTGTCAGCCCAGATATCCACCTTCTTGCTGAGGGGATAGAACTCCAACCTAGGGACCCCGGATACATGAAACGCCCCCCGGGGCATCCGCGTCATCTCCTCACTGCGGTCTGGAATCTTGCCATACGAATTTATCGCGATGCCTTCCAGCGTTAAGCCTTTCTTGCCAGGCAGGGCTTTGGTTCCCCACTCTGGAGTGTCCTTCATCCAATCGAAGGTTCTGGCTTCTCCGGTCGCCTCGGACTCCGGCTCATCGCCTGTCGCGGCGTTTTCATCACCGGTTGGTTCGGCTGGTCCGTTGTTCGGTTTGGGGGTCGACGCCATGCTCTGGCCTCTAGAGATCGACTGAGTTGATGCCACTGGTTGGCGGAAAAAAGAAGGCCTCTACCAACATCGGGTAGAGGCCTCAGTTCGTTCTACTATGTCACTTAGGCCGGGTTTGGGTTATAGGTCTCCAGCAATGCCGGATGCACCCTTCCGTTGGTGATGCGGTCGTCTAGGCCGGCAGACTTCAGGCGCTGAAAGTACTCCTTCACCTGCTTCTGACGTACGGCCATGAGGATTTTCTGACCTTCATCGGTCTTGTCCTTGCCCCCACCCAACAGAACGGCCAAAGCTTCGCTTGTCAACATGTTCCTAGCAGCAGGGTTCTCTCCCCCAGCGCCCGAGGACTGGCGGTTCTCAGCTTCGTCCAAGTACGAGTGCATCTCTTCCAAGCGCTCCGGGCTGCACTCCTTCATATACCGTGCATGAAGTACCCCGATAGCCACGTGCCTGGCTTCGTCCTGAGCGCACCGCCTGTAGATTGTTTTTTCGGCCTCGTTGTAGGCCATCAACTCGCCAAGCCGGAATAGGGTAAGTACGTTCCCTTCACCCACAATATGCAACCGGGTCGACAATTCCGTGTATTCCCGGGCACTGTCGGTGCTGCCGCCGACAACGTCGGTCACGCTGTCAATCATCCGCATCAGACCACCGCCGTTGGCCAAGGCTCGCTTACGGAAAACCTCTAGGTGGCGGGACTCATCCATTACCTGCCCAAGCAGCGCCATCCGGACTTCTTGGTAGTCAGGCGACATGGTGGCGATGAACCGGCCAGGAACATCTGCAGCTACAAACTCAACCTGGGCGAAGAAGGTGGCCAACTGGCACTCTGCAGCTTCGATGTCATCGGGCAGTTCTTCCAGAGTGTCCCAGGGAATGTCCGTGGCAGAACTCCACTGACGGCTGACAAACTCTTCATATAGCTTCCGAAGGTTATATCCCCAAACCTCTTTCTTGGTGCGGAACGGGTAAGCGCCATATTGAGCTACCCCCGGGCGCGGGATAGACCCCGCAACTCGGCCTGTGAGGTTGTCTGAAACGTCTTCAACCTCGGTCCCAACAACGTTTTCTTCCAACTGGTTCAACCAGCTAAGGTCAAACCCCGCTTCCTTAGCTCGCTCCCAATAGGTTTGGTGCTGTGCCACAGTCGCCATACTATCAGCCTCCGCCGTGGGTGCATGAATGTTCTGGATCCTGGCATATTATAGCCGTTGTGGTGACTGGATGCTACCCGTTGAAGCTTGAAACTTCAACGCTGGAGGGCCGGTAATAAGAAAGTGGGGGTGGGGGTTTTGATTCCAC
>VFHF01000037.1 GCA_009392095.1 SAR202 cluster bacterium | reverse complement strand
CGGGACGGCGGCTAACCGGTTACTACCGCTTCCATCTCCCGATTTGTCCATGGACCCCTACGGGGAGTCCTTAGAAATGTTGGATTAAAACGCAGGTGTGAATACCTATGTCTAGAAGACGGCGTGCAGAAAAAAGAATAATCTCTCCTGACCCGCGTTTCAACGATGCGGAACTGGCCAGGTTCATCAATCGGTTGATGTTGAAGGGCAAGAAGAGTGTTGCCCAACGGATAACCTATAGCGCTTTCGATATCATTCAGGAAGAATCTAACAGGGAACCCCTGGAGATTTTCCAACAGGCCTTAAGAAATGCTACCCCCGCAGTGGAGGTCCGCCCCAAACGTATAGGCGGTTCCACGATTCAGGTACCCACGGAGCTCCGTGCGGTACGCAGCGAGGCGCTTGCCATGCGCTGGCTCATCAGAGGAGCCAGGTCCCGGAATGGGATGCCTATGCGGCGGGGACTGGCACAAGAATTGATGGATGCTTCCCGGGGCGAGGGGACGGCAGTCCGTAGAAGGGAGGAATTGCACCGGATGGCGGAAGCCAACCGGGCCTTTGTGTCCTACCGTAGGTAATTTTATCTTTAGATAATCCCCTGTAGGCCCCAGCGCCCAGTCTTCATTGTAAGTATCCAGTGCCCAGTCGAATGGAAGCGACCTTCCCCATTGAGCAAATCCGCAATATCGGGTTTATCGCCCATATTGATGCAGGAAAAACTACAGTAACCGAACAAGTCCTCTTTGCCACCGGACGCATTCACCGCGCCGGCGGCGTGGATGACGGCAATACCGCGATGGACTGGATGCCCCAGGAAAAGGAAAGGGGTATCACAATCACAGCCGCGGCCACCACCACCTACTGGCAAGAACACCGGATCAACGTCATCGACACCCCCGGCCACGTTGATTTCACCGCCGAAGTAGAACGCAGCCTCCGTGTTTTGGATGGCGGCATCGTTGTGCTTGACGCAGTTGCCGGAGTTCAGTCCCAGTCAGAAACGGTCTGGCGGCAAGCCGACACATACAAGGTCCCCCGCATCTGTTTCGTTAATAAGATGGACCGCGTTGGCGCCAGTTTCGAGCGGACCATCGAGTCCATCCGCCGCCGTTTAAATGGAAACCCCGTTGCGATCCAACTCCCCATTGGCGTCGAAGACCAGTTCGCCGGGATGATTGACCTGATTTCTGGGAAAGCAGTTACCTATCCCTTGGGCAGAGTCAACGAGGGCAATGCCGACCGACCCGACGAAGTGGATATGCCGCCCGAGTATCAGGAACAATTCAATCTATACCGCCAGGAAATGATTGAGAAGATCGCCGAGACAAACGATGACCTTCTTATCAAGTATCTGGAAGGAGAAACGATTGGCTCGGATGAGCTCACAAAAGCGCTGAGGCAGGCCACTCTCGACCAGAAGGTCGTCCCCGTCCTTTGCGGCAGCGCAATGTTCGCCAAGGGCGTGCACAACCTGCTTGATGCCATCATAGATTACCTGCCTTCCCCCGCCGATGTGCCTCCAGTGGAAGGCGTTAACCCCAGCACCCACGAGATTGAAATCCGGAACCCAGATTCCTCCGCACCGCTGGCAGCTTTAGCCTTCAAGGTGGCGACGGACCCCTATGTGGGCCGGTTGGTGTTTTTACGCGTCTATTCGGGCACCGTTAAAGCCGGGGCCGTTGTTAACAACGTCACCAAGAACGGCCGGGAGCGGATGGGACGCCTGCTCAGGATGCACGCAAATTCCAGGGAAGAACTGGAAGAGGTTACGGCGGGCAATATATGCGCCGCCATCGGCCTGAAAAACACCTTCACCGGAGACACAATTGGGCTGCAGGAGGATGGAGTCATCCTTGAACCACCCAAATTCCCCAAACCCGTGGTCTCAGTGGCCGTTGAGCCGAACACCAAAGCAGACCAAGACCGCCTGTCCGATGCCCTACGAAAGCTGGCTGACGAGGACCCGACCTTCGTGGTCTCGGTCAACGATGAAACAGCCCAAACCATCATTTCCGGAATGGGAGAACTTCACCTTGAAGTCCTAGTCGACCGGATGCGCCGCGAGTTCAACGTGGTGGCCCAGGTCGGCATGCCGCGCGTTTCCTACCGGGAGACGCTGACCATTGCCAAGGAAGTTGAAGGCAGGTTCGTCAGACAGACCGGTGGCCATGGCCAATTTGGCCACGTGATCCTGGAACTAGAACCACTGGACCGGGGCGAAGGAATAATTTTCGAAAACAAAATCACCAGAGGAGCGATCCCCAGGGAGTACATTCCCGCCGTGGAGAAAGGCGTGCGGGACGCTCTGGACAATGGCCCTCTGGCCGGGTATCCTCTGGTGGACTTGAAAGTATCTCTGGTGGATGGAAGCTTTCACCAGGTAGACTCGTCTGAGTTGGCATTTCGGAGCGCCGGCATGTTGGCCATCAGGGAAGGTACGCCCAAATGCGCCCCAGTCCTGCTTGAGCCGATCGCCGATTTGGAAGTGGTGACACCAGGCGAATACCTGGGTGAGGTCATCGGGGACCTGGGAACCAGGCGGGCCCAAATCCAGAGCATCGAGGGTCAAGAAGACCTACAGTCAGTGCGAGCATTATTGCCACTGGGAGAAACTTTTTCGTATACGACCGCGCTCCGTTCTCTGAGCCAAGGGCGCGCCTCGTATTCCATGGAATTCAAGTATTACGAGCCGGTCCCGGAACACATCGTCAAGAGTTTGACGCCAGCCTAGGCCCGGACCCGGCAAAGAATCAAGTAATTAGAACACGAATATATAAGGAAGAACGAAAAACAAAAGTATGGTAACTCGGCAAAAAGTACGAATCATATTAAAAGCGTTCGACCATAAGATGTTGGACCTCTCCACTGGACAGATAGTAGAGACGGCCGAACGGACCGGGGCGCGTGTCGCCGGGCCAGTCCCGCTGCCAACTCACATCCGCCGTTTCTGTGTGATTCGCGGACCCCATGTGGACAAAGACTCCCGAGAACATTTTGAGATTAGGACCCACAAACGCCTGATTGACATACTTGAACCCACTTCGAAGACCATCGACTCGCTGACAAGGTTGAACCTGCCGGCGGGCGTCGATATCTCGATAAAACTCTAATCATCTAGATAGGAAAGGCTACAAAAGATGCTCCAGGGATTCCTGGGAAAGAAAATAGGGATGACTCAGATCTTCCGTGAAGACGGAAGGGTCGTCCCCGTGACTGTTATTCAAGCCGGCCCTTGCGTCGTCACCCAGGTGAAGACCAAGGAGACCGACGGCTACGAAGCGGTCCAATTGGGATTCGGCGACGTCAAACGGCGGAACAAGCCCGAAAGCGGCCACCTGAAGAATAGCCGTCTCAGCCAGTACCTCCGCGAGGTTGCCACCGACGACACCAGTGAATTCGAGGTTGGCCAGGCGATCGGTGTCGATATCTTCGAGGCCGGGGAAAAAGTTGATGTGATCGGGACATCCAAGGGCCGTGGTTTTGCTGGCGTTATGAAGCGTTG
>VFHF01000036.1 GCA_009392095.1 SAR202 cluster bacterium | reverse complement strand
ACGAAGAATTGGCCGAGGCTGATTGCATTGTCGTGGGACGTTCGTACGATATCGCCCGAGACCAAGCCCCAGTTCGCGCCTTCAAACTTTTGGGATACAGCCGCGCCACCGATGCCATAAAAATAGGTTCGACAGAGTGGTAAGCAGTTTATTGTTGGACGGTCGGTTGGAAGACGATGGCGGCCTATTGGTGTTGGCCCAGGCATCTGACGGTTAAGCCGTTCCCAATATCCTGTTTAGGTTACCGTATTGCGCCGGGTCTAGGTCTCTTCCCTGAAGCGCCGGATCGTCTGGCGCGAGCCGGTGAGCCCGAAAGACCGAGTTCGCCTGGCCGGATGCGCTTCCACCCGCAAGTCTTCCGCTATCGGCGAACAAGGGATTGATGTACTCCCAGACGATCTGATGGCCTGAAGTAACCTCGATGAACCGCCCGGTGGCCCCTTCGCAGATCAGCGTGTTGCCGTTGGGCTGTCTCTCCGCCCCGCTGATCTGATAGCTGTAGAAAGAAATTGCCGGCTCACCGCGGTAATCCCAGGCAATGTCATTGTCCGCCGGGTCAATCTCCACGATTCGAGAGTAATTGGTGTTGGGCGCCCGCCGGTGGGAACCGTTGTCGAAAAGTAGGACCCGGCCATTGTCCAGGAAGCTGGGGTTGTGCTGGTGGGATACGTCTCCTGGGCCCCATTTCCAGGTGAATTTGCCACTCTCCTTGGCCACTATTCCCACAGTGCTGGTTTGTCTGAAACTGACCAGGTAGTCGCCATCGGCGGTGACATTTATGCTATTGCCATGAGTCCATTCCCGCCGGCCTTCCAGCGGGCAGATCACGTCCTCGTCGAAGTTCAGGTGTTCCCACGCCTTCCATTCGTGGACCACCTCTCCTGAAAGCGTAAACTCCCGCACTACGTCGCCCAGCATCTGGGCCGGGTCATCCGGGGTAGTGAAGCCGCCTTTGACCTGCGAGGTCATTTCAGACGACAACTCCTCCCACATGAGAGCAAGGGTGTTCCCGTTGCCCAGGCGTTGGAAGTCGTGGTGCACCCAAGGATTTACCATTTCCCAGACAACGTTTCCGTCCCAGTCAAGTTCCACCAGCCCGCCGGCATGCCCTCCGATACCGGTCATTGGCAGCTTCTCTTCCGGCGCTGTACTTAGGAATAGAAGGTTGCCGTTAGGCAGCAGATTAGCGTAGTTGATACCACCGGGCCAGTGCCACCGGTGGCAAATTCGCCCTTCCATGTCAATCAGATTGGCGTCGTAACCCCGCAGGTTGGCGAACAGTGTGTAGCCCCGGTAACAATATTGGGGCGCGTGATAGATGAGTCCGTGAGGGTGATGCAAAGACCAGCCCATTGTGCCTCCAATCTGAATCTTATTTCTGCGTGAGTTCCTGTGATTCGCCGATGTTTTTAGCCGTGCCTGGATTACGGATTCGTGTGGTGAAGAGATGGCTCAAGCCGACGGCGATAGGAATCGCCACCACATAGATCGCCAGGGCAACCGGGTAGCCAATGGACCACGTCAGGACAGGGATGACGACGAGGAACACTACCAGTGGATAGATCGCCTTATGGGTTAAGTAGAGCAGAACCAAGCAAAGTGCGCCGATGGGCAGTCCGATGATCGGGACCGAAGCTATCAGGATCCCAACGGCGGTTGCCGCGCCGCGTCCGCCCCTAAATCTCAGGTGGACCGGCAAGTTGTGCCCGGCTAAGGCGGCTGCCCCGGCCATCATCTCCATCCGGGTGTCGTCCACCAATACCATAGCCAGAACGATCACCAGGGCTCCTTTGATGATGTCTATGGCGCCCACGGCCACTCCGGCTTTGGCCCCCACGTTTCGAAAGACGTTGGCTGCCCCGCTGTTGAAATCGCCGATCTGCCAGATATCCTGGCCCAGGATATAACGGGTGAAGAGATAGGCGGTCGGCAGACTGCCGATGGCGTAACAGAGAACTCCTAGCCAAACCCAAGTCACACTACGGCGCTCCTAGCAGAAAGTTCGCTTAAACAGAACGGACGCCCTTGGGTTTCGCTGGATAACTTGGTTCCTAAGCCGGTACTGCTTGTGGCACAACCGTGGTGCACCAATGGAGGTACTTGGGGTTCCGGCCCACCACCACATCGAAGTACAGCTTCTGCAACGCGGTCGAAACCGGACCCGGTTCGCCGGTGCCGATGGGGCGGCGGTCCAGTTCTACGACCGGAGTCAGGTGGGCGGCGGTGCCGCTGAGGAACATCTCGTCGGCGAGATAGAGTTCGCTGCGATCGATGCTCCGTTCCACGACTTCAATACCCAGTTCGGCCGCGGCCAACTGCATGATGCTCTCCCGGGTTATGCCGGGGAGCGCGTTGTCCTCAGACCTGGGGGTGACCAGCTTTCCGCCGGCGACCATGAAAACGTTCTCGCCAGAACCCTCTGAGACGTGGCCGTCCTGGCCCAAGATGATGGCTTCATCGAACCCAGCCAGGGTGGCTTCGGTCTTGGCCAGCATGCTGTTGACGTAGATGCCTGCGCTCTTGATTTGGGTCGGGATCATATTGTCGTCGACCCGACGCCAAGAGGACGTGCAGCATTTCAATATGTCGGTACCCAGGTAGTTGCCGAAGGGCACCGTGATCAGAGTGAAATCACTGGCAAGTTCCTGCAGTTTCAAATTGGCCACGACCTCGGCGCTTTTGTAAGCCAGAGGCCGGATGTAAATATCTGAATTGTGACCGTTGCGCACGACCAACTCCACTGTGATATCGCAGAGTTGTTCGGCGGTATACGGGATGTCTAGCAGGAGTATCTTGCAACCACGAATCAACCGTTCATAATGCTCACGCATCCGGAAGATGAACATCTTACCCTGTTCTTCGTTCCAGTTTCCGCGGATTCCCTCGAACACAGCCGTACCGTAATGCAGCGCGTGGGTTGTCACACTTACCTTCGCCTCATCCATCGGTACCACAGCGCCCTGGAAAAAGGCGTGCAGTTTTTGATTGCCGTTGACGGATGTAGCTTTGTTAGTGCCCACGGTATAACCCCTCTTAATCCGAATGTGCGCTGAATTATAATCTGACAGCCTCAGCTAGTACAACCTGAGGACAATGCCGAACCCGCCGGCCTCTGGATATCAAAAAATCTTCGTGCCGGAGCTCAACGCCCGGAACGTTGCTTTTATGGCACTTTGATTACCGACAATAGCGGCGGTATTGGCGGCCGTATTCCTGCTGGCCCGCCAGAAGGACAATTCGCCCGTCCAGATCATCGCTCCCTCCTCAACGCAGTCTGCTCACGCCCAGGTGCGGGTGTTCGTGACTGGGTCGGTAGTCAACCCCGGCGTTTCCACCCTCGACTCTAACAGCCGGACCACCGCGCTGCCGGAGGCGTCACCGGTGAGGCGACGCTTGATGGTGTGAACCTGGCCCTCCGCGTCAAAGGCGAAGCCGAATATTACGCCCCCCAGTTAGGTGAGACCCATCCAGCC
>VFHF01000035.1 GCA_009392095.1 SAR202 cluster bacterium | reverse complement strand
AGACCATATCCTCACCAGAATTATTCATGGCCGTAGCTGCCGACCGCACCAAGCATATCAAATTGGGCACGGGCGTGATCAGTCTGCCCTACCACCATCCCTTCATGGTGGCCAACCGGATGGTCCAGCTTGACCACATGACCCACGGAAGGGTGATGTTGGGCGTTGGCCCCGGCGCGCTACCAGGCGATGCCTACATGTTGGGAATCGACCCGACGACGCAACGCCAACGCATGGATGAATCGTTCGGACTTGTCCTGCGCTTGATGACTGAGACTGAACCCATCACCTACAAGAGCGACTGGTTCGAGCTTCGCGAGGCCATGCTGCAACTGCGCCCCTACACCAAGCCCCACATGCCGATCTCCGTGGCCTCGGTGCAGTCTCCCGCCGGAGTCGCCTTGGCCGGCAAGTACGGCGCCTCAGTGCTGACCATCACCCGGCCCCGTGACCCAGGCGCTCCGGAATCAGATTTGGCCGCGCTCTGGGACGTCGCCGAGGAATCGGCAGCCGAGCATAACAAAGTGGTGAACCGGGACGATTGGCGCCTGGTGATTCCCGTGCACATCGCCGAGACCCGGAAAGAGGCCATCGAACAGGCTCGTATCGGCGCCGGCCGTTACCAGGGTGAGTATTTCGAGCACACCATGGGCCGGGACCCAGTGATTGACGGCCCCCAGGAAAAAATCATCGAGGCCATGATTGACAACGGTAGCTGGATCATTGGCGACCCCGACGATTGCATCGCCGGTATCCGCAAGCTTGAAGAACGGAGTGGCGGCTTCGGTGGTTTCATGGTCCAGACCATTGACTGGGCGCAACGGGAGCAGGTCCTCCACAGCTTTGAGCTGCTGGCACGGTACGTCATGCCCCAGTTCCAGGGTTCGACTCTCAGCACCGCTGCTTCCAACCAGTGGGCATATGAGCACCAAGAGATCTTGAGCGCCGGCCGGGTGCAGGCCATCAACCGGGCGAAGTCGGACTACGCGACCCGGACCTAAGCCCAAAAACTATGAAAGCAGTGTGGTACGAGCGTAACGGCGACGCCGACATTCTCGAATACGGCGACATGCCCGACCCCGAGCCGGGGCCGGGCGAGGTCTTGGTCCGCATAATGACCTCCGGTGTTAACCCGTCAGATTGGAAACGCCGGCAAGGGCTGACAAACTTGATCGATTTTCCCAGAGTCATACCCAATCAAGACGGAGCTGGGGTGATCGAAGCCGTGGGCTTAGACTTGGATCAGTCTCGGGTCGGTGAGCGGGTCTGGCTATTCGAGTCCCAATTCCGGCGCCCCTTCGGCACCGGCGCTGAATACACTGCACAGCCCAGCGGTCACGCGGTCCGCTTGCCGGATAACACCGACTTCGCCGCAGCAGCGGGTCTGGGCGTTCCTGCCATGACCGCGCACCGCTGTGTCTTCTCCGATGGGCCGGTCACCGGAAAGACCGTCTTAGTACCAGGTGGAGCGGGCGCAGTAGGACACTACGCTATCCAACTGGCCAAGTTGGGCGGCGCGGCAGCCGTCATCAGCACCGTTAGCTCGGATGAGAAGGCTCAGATCGCCCTGGGGGTGGGCGCCGACCATACTATCAACTACCGGGAAGAAGACGTGGCCGAGAAGGTCTTAGATCTAACCGGGGGCGCAGGCGTCGAAATCGTAGTTGAGGTAGATATGGCGGCCAATTTCTCGGTGAGCCAGCAGGTGCTGAAAAGCTCCGGGGTGTTGGCGGTTTACGCCGCGGGCAGTTCCCAGGGACCTGCGGTGCCCCTCAAGTTTAATTCCACCAACGTCACGGTACGCATGGTTTTGGTCTACGATATGCCGGAGGTCGCCAAGGCCGTGGCGGTGGCCGATATCACCAACTGGCTGGAGCAGGGCAAGCTAATTTCCTTTGCCGGCCCTCACTTCCCCCTGGAAAGACTCAAAGACGCTCACCTAGCCGTCGAGAACGGCGCCGTCGGCAAAGTCGTCGTCGATGTTAGCGATGAGTAGATCGTGACTAGCTCTGGAAACAACATGGAAGGAACAGTGGCCGTGGTCGGCGGTGGTGTGGTTGGATGCTTCATCGCCTACCGTCTGGCGGCCATGGGTGTTTCGATTACTCTTATTGAACAGGAAGGCCCAGGCGCTGGGGCAACGGGAAATTCGGCAGGAAACATTCAGCCTGCTTCAGGTGATGACGACGCTTACAAGATCGCGTTAGGCGCGGAGAGCCTCGCCCTTTGGCGCAATCAACTGCCTCGGATCAAAGAAGCTGCTGGCGAAATCGATTTCCTCGAGCAGGACGTACGCTATTTCTATGCCGCCACCAACGATCAAGAAGAAGAAGATGTGCGCCGCATCCTACGCGACGTTACCGCCGCCGGGTTAAAAGCCGAATGGGTGGATGGCGCTGCCGCCCGCCAGATGGAGCACCGTCTATCGCCGTCGATAACCGGCGGAATGCTCCACACTGACTGCATCCAGATGGATCCCAAGTTGTTCATGGCGGCTTTTGCCAACGCTGCCGAGGCTGCCGGCGTGACGTTTCAGCGCAAGAACCAGGCTGCAGGTCTGACCGTCACGGGCGGCCGCATCAGGGGCGTTAAACTTCAGGACACAAGCACGCTGGAATGCTCGTCTGTAGTCCTGGCGACCGGGGCCTGGACCCTAAAAGCAGTTTCCGATTGGCTGGGCTACGACCTCCCGGTGGAACCATTCGGACTGCAAAAACTTCACCTCGGTCTGGGCACGGCCGACCCGCTACACTGCGCCGTCCGTTGGAACGGGGTGAACATCGTCTGTCGTAGAGACGGGCTGGTGCACGCCGGTAGCCGATTCGACCCCGCGGGGTTCGATGCCCAGCCTTCGGCCGAATCCGAACAATGGCTGCTAGAGCAGGTGGCGGCGATCCTACCCGGTTTTCAGCCTTCCGGAGTCGAGAACATCGCCGCATTCGCCGCCTCCACTCCTGCCCGCATACCCCTAATCGGCCAATTACCCGGAATCGACGGCATCTACCTTGCCGTCCCAAGCACCGATGGCTTTCTCATGGCTGCGGTGTTGGCCGAGATGACGGCCAATCTCATGGTCAACGGTGCTATTCACCATTTAATGGACCGAAGCCCTCTGGCCCAAGCCAAAGCCCGTTAACTATCCCCTTTTCTGGCCCTCATCTCACCCGATTGGAATTGCCATTTTTTTGCCTAATATGGCGTCTTAAATTGCGATTAAGACGGGCTCGAGCGCAAGTCCTATCTGCTCAAGCAGTCGATTTACGACGTTTTGGGAATGGTCCGCATCATCGAAGCGGTGGATAAAGACCACACCATACTGGACTCGGGAATCATCGAGAGAATGCCCCGCCTGTTCTGAAAGCACGCCGACTATCTCGATACCGGCCTCAATGACACAAAGCAAGACCTGGTATGTCTGATGGCTGAAGGATGCGACAACGGCCAATTGTCAGAAACGCTCCG
>VFHF01000034.1 GCA_009392095.1 SAR202 cluster bacterium | reverse complement strand
GTCCTTGTTAGAGATATATGTAGCGAGTCGGCTAACGGCGTTCTCCGACGCTTGCTTGCCTACATTATAGGGTATTGCCTCCCGGGCATGCATCATCGTTCGAACTGGGGGTGATTGCGTAATGACATCTTAAGCAGGCGGCCATTGGGTATCCAAATTCAGGCCAAAAGTACCCGTTGTCGAGACGGTCTGGCCCGTGCAATATGTTCCGCAGCGTAAATATTCAGGTATTTTCCGTATTTAGGCGTGAATGCTTGACATAAATTGTTTGTACATGCTATGATAGCGGAGCGTTTTCAGAAAATGTTCTGAGGGCGCTCTTTTTTTGCCCAAGAACTTCAGAACAAAACAAAGCTCCACAAAGCTCCGGGGTTTCACGGGGCTTTTTTATTTTTGTAGCTTAGATTGGGAGAGAAACACTAATGTCGGTTGAATTCTGGACTATGGGCGCAGGAAGGCCTGGAAGGCCGGGTTCCAATGTATTCAGCGGCACACGACAAGCCATTGCCGCCGAAGAAATTGGATATGACGGGATTGCGTACGTAGACTCTCAAAACCTTTCAGGCGATTGCTACGTGGCGTTAGCCTTAGCAGCCCAAGCGACCTCAAGCATCAAATTGGGCACTGGTGTAACGAATTCCTTTACAAGGCATCCCGCCGCGACAGCATCCGCGATTGCATCCATTCAAATGGAAAGCGACGGACGTGCGTATCTCGGGATTGGCAGAGGAGATTCCGCGTTGGCACACTTAGGCCGTGCGCCTCATTCCGTAGCGGAGTTCGAGAACTATCTTGAACAACTCCAGAATTACTTAAGGGGCAATGAGGTAGAGTTCGAAGGAGATAGTGACCTGGGTTCACTGGGACTAGCAGGCCATTCAAGCTCTAGTCGAATATCGTGGATTGCGGGGATTCAACCTAAAGTACCTGTAGATGTCGCCGCAACCGGTCCGAGGGTGATTGCAGCCGCCGCACGCCACGCTGACAGGATAAGTTTGAACGTGGGTGCCGATGTTGAACGCGTTAGATGGGGCATGGATGTAGCGCGCGATGCTCGAGTGAAGGCTGGCATCACCGGAGATATCCCGTTTACAGCCTACATATCACTCGTAGTACATGATGACCCTGAAGAAGCTATGAGAATTGGGGCAGGTCAAGTTTCATTGTTCGCAAGATTCTCTGCCATGTATGGGAGGGTAGTCGGGCCTGCATCTGCTGAACAGCAACAAGTGCTTGAAGAAATCCACAGATCATATGACATGCAACAGCATGGTCGGGGTGCAGGAACCCAAGAATCCGCTGTCACTGGAGAATTCGCACGTAACTTCGGTATTTTTGGTTCTCCATCATATTGCGTGGATCGTTTGTCAGAACTAATAGAGGCGGGAGTAGACAGGTTTATATTGAGAGGGAGTCCACTGGATCCCGATAATCCCGACTCTCATACCTCAGAGCGCTTTATTCAAGAAGTCGCTAGCGCATTAAAAGACTAAGAATTCATTTGTCGACGAGCAGCTTGTGAAATCCATGGACCAGGTGGACCCTCCATTGGAAGACATACCAAACATGCTCTGAATCCAGCCTCAGTAGCAGATTCGGCGTCCGCGAATGTGGTGCGGTTTTCCGGTTTTGTACGACGGCCGGGTGGGCAGTTAGGTCTGCAAAAAATCCTAGTAGTTGTACAAGCGTTAAACATAAATCGTCATTCCACGTCATTTCTCGATTGTCGATAACACAAGGGCGTGTTCAACAAAATAATATGGCACTGTGTTGTGGGTTAACTAACTACCTACCCTAATGATGCGTCAGAGATAGTAAATACACCCTACCTACACAGGGTCAAATAATTTTCCTTGTTCAGACCGTCATTCAGGGAATCTACCCGTGCAGGCGTGGAAATCCGTTCGTCTCGTTGGTGCTCAATAAGGTAGGTAAGTATCGCCCCATATTTTGTTGATTAATCCAGGTGACCACACCTGCTAATGCTAGGCTAATTGGCGTTGTTTGGCGCTAGCTGGCGGGAATTGGGTTTTGAAACAGGTGATATGTGGCGATGTATTCAGTGAGGCCTTTAGTCAACGTTCTCCAATCGGTTTTTGATTTCGTTGCAAAGAGATTCAGGAAGAGGGCCTTTGCTAACGGCTGCGATGTTTCGGCTGATATGGTCTGGGTAAAGCGAACCGACAATTGTGGTACTAAGGTCAGGGTGGCTGATAGTAAATCTTAGAAGAAACTCGAACTGGTCCATGCCGTCCAGTAATTCGTCTAGTCTCGCCTTATCCCAAGCGGCCCACAGGTTTGGATCGGCCAACCCATGACCAGGTTCTCCACGAGCGATGCCACCCCGGATTAGCGTTCCTGATCCTGAATTGGCCAACTGGGTGATGAGTGACTCATGTTCCCTATCTAGCGCTGAGTACGGGAATTGAAACACGTCGAAAACCCCCATCTCGACAAAATCAGTGACGGTTGGCAAAACGTCGGATACTCCTATGAACCTGGTCTTACCGTCGGATTTCAAATCAAGCAAGGTCTGGACTGCCTGGTCCCGTAATTCTACGGGAGGGCTCCCGTGAAACTGGAGCAAATCCAGGTGATCTGTGTTCATCCGTCTTAAGCTTAGTTCTACACCCTTGATGAGGTTCTCACGAGTATAGATGTGCCTTGGCGCATTTCCCTCTTCTACCGAAGTGGTATCTGCATTACAGCCGCATTTCGAAGCCAACAAATATTCATCACGCCGATGAGAGACGTATTTTCCGATGAGCTCTTCACTCTCGCCATAGTCGATCGACGTGTCTATTAAGTTGATCCCACTATCTAGAACAGAGTTCAAGACCTTTTCAGCTTGAGCCGGGTCCACAGGCCTGCCCTTTGGGATCGGAGAGCGCGGACCACGTAGTTCCATCGCCCCATACCCGAGTACGCTTACATCTAGTCCGGTTTCACCTAATTTTCTGGTCTGTAGGGCTTCCAAGAGTTTCTCCTTACTGTGAGAGAACGGCTGGAGATATCAGCTCGTAGTCTTCTCCAGCTGGTTGTATCCCACCTGATCTTTCACATGCCCGCGTCTGGCCGTAGCAGTTTGTGGAAGATGGCCAATCTGAAAGCGCCCTCAAGTTTGGCCAAGTATTGCTGTTAATCTTGATTATAATGGGGGTGTAAACAGGCATTTCCCGAAAACGAAGTGTCTATGCTGACTTCTATCTTCCTTATAGCTAAGTTTAAGGTCCATAATTCGTCCATGCTAAGCAGGCCGCCCTCGACACTCCCTTGGAGCTAGACACCAGCGCCTAGCAGAGTTTCCTCGACTATTGTAGGAAGAATCTCACCTCTGTAATTATTCTTTTAAAAAT
>VFHF01000033.1 GCA_009392095.1 SAR202 cluster bacterium | reverse complement strand
CCTGGAAGATTCCGGTCTCCGCAACGCCGTGGTTGAGAGTGCCGGTTGACGTGACTTTCGCGGCAGGCGCTCTGGTGGCTTGAGGCAGTGGCGTGGGTCTGCCGGGGACCGCGGTTGCTGCTGCCTTGGCGGCCGGGGCCTTGGCTGCTGGAGCCTTGGCGGCCGGGGCCTTGGCTGCTGGAGCCTTGGCTGCTGGAGCCTTGGCTGCTGGAGCGGGCTCCGAAGTCGCCGAGGACCCGCAGGCAAACAGTAAAACTACGAACAGCAATACGATTGCCCTAGGCAAATGTCTGATGAACTTTGTGCATGGCCTTATTTCTGACATGCTTCCTTACTCCCTTCCTACGAAACGCTATAAGAATCTAGACCATACATATAAGATATTTTCCGCAACTTGGCGGAACCCTACTTATGGCACGTAATTTATAGATTACTGACTGTACAATGTCAATACAGATATAGCGGAATAGTTCGATAAAAAATCATGTATCTAGATAATGACAATCCCACGAAACCCAGTTTGGAACTGGAATGTCCGGTGTGATTGAAAACAGCGGGTGCAAGCGATCTTAAAGAGGTTTTGCGAAAGACAGTTCGTGGGCGTCAGGATCGTTTATGTGGAAATACCGCTCACCCCATGAGGCGTCTGTGGGCTCGGTGGACGGGGTGAGGCCTGCTTGGACTAATCGCAGATGCAGCGCATTGACATCTTCAACATGAAAGATCAGGCGCCCCCACCAAGTACGAGTGCCTTCAGAGTCCAAGACAAGATTGAGATAGCCTTCCCCGACTTTGAAGCTGGTGAATGAAGCAGAGTCGCCACCATAGAGCATTTCAAGGCCAACTTTGTCGCCGTAGAAGTCCACCGACCGGGCCATATCGGCTACGGCCAGGGTTATTGCGCTGATGGACCGAACGTTCGATTCGACCATTCTGTTGACCATCCTGTGGACTGTGCCGGATGAAGGACCAGACTCAAGGCCGACGAAAGCTTTTGCAGTGGCGCGGCGGTGACGATTATCCGCGGCGGCGGCGGTTGCGACCGGGTAGGCCCGGAAAAACCCGCTCTTCCAGGACCCAGTCTAACCTCCGCTTGAGGCCATCGACCTCATCCGCAGGCAGGAGGGTCACCAGCTCATTCAACAGGCTGGGTAGGGAATCAGTGGAGTGATCCAGGCGTTCCCGAAGTTCGGTTAACTTTTTCAGCAATTGCGGTGGAATCGGTTCGGCGCAGAAATCCCAGATCACGGTCCGGACTTTCATTTCTGAGTGAAAAGTCAGTCCATGGTCGATGCTCCAGATCTTGCCGGCATCCCCCATCAACAGATGGTTGGCCTTGCGGTCGGTGCTGTTCGCGACCAGGTCGAAGCAGGCGATAACTCTGAGCTGGTCGGCACATCCGTCTTCCAGGGTGTAGTAATTCTGCTTGGGGTCGTGCTCGATGAACTGCTGCACCGAGCCGATGCCATGCGGCCCGTCCCGAATGATGGTGAAGGGGACGATGTTCCAGCCGAGAATCTCGCTCAACAGATAGGCCGCGTACTCCCTTTTATAGAGCGTGCCGCTGGGAAAATCCCAAAGCGGGGCTTCGCCTTTTTTCGGTTTATAGATGGCCAGGCTTTCGTTGCCGTCCAACTCTATCGTGACAATGAAGGTGTAGTTAGAACCCAAGGGGGTCAATTGATAGGAGACAATCTCTCCGTGACGAATGATGTCGGTGGCAGCCGGCCCGGCACTTAGGTCGGAATTCAAATCGGAATTCAATTCAGAACTCAACTCGAAAGTAAAAAGGTCTATCCCGCCCCGTGAGTGGCGTGGTTTAGCCAGCCTCTAAGACTGTATGCCCGTTAGCCCTGGGGCAGGCATGCCCGTCTGGATTGATCGGTTGTCCACAAAGGAAGCACGTGGGCCGGCCAGCGGCGCAGATCTTTAACGACTCTTCTCCAAGCACGGACGCCTGGGCAGTTGTGATCCAAAATCCTACGGATTCGGTTTCCGGCGGTACATCATCGGTGGCGCCTTGTGGTTCTTGCGGTTCTTCCGTTGCTTCGGGCTCCCGTTCAAAGGCCTGAAGGTAGAAAGCGTTGCTTGTTTGATCGTAGCTAAGGAGCATCTGTCCGGCTTTGAAATCGACCGTCAACTCGCCGCCAGACCAACCCTCTTCCCGCAGATCGCTTTCCTTGTCGCGTTCTTCCTGCGAGAGTCGGCCCACCATGTCCCTCAGATAAACGCCTAGCTGGAGAAGTTGTTCTTTCTCCATCCAGACCGAGCAAGATGCCGCGCCCGACCGGGCATCCAAGCGAAACGTCCGGAGGCCAGGTTCGCCAAATGTCAGGGCCTCGATATCGGAAATTGCGCCCAGGAGGTATTTCACTTTGTTTGGTTCCACGTTCATTATCATAGACTCCGCCGAATCTCCGTGGCAAGGGCGAATCTCCGGCTCAATTATTGGTTAGGTCTTCGGTTTCAGGTTGTTGAGGCCACGCCCGGCATCTGTATCTATGAATTGTATGTATAATCCATCCACTCAAAGGCACAAGGTCAAATGTAATAGAAGCGAAGGAGGGCCACTGATGGCAGAAGGACTGAATAGGGCACAGGTCCAAGCGGCGATGAAGGCTATGATGGACAAGGCGATGGAGACACCCAACGAACCAATAGCGATGTGTATTGTTGATGCGACTGGCAACCTGGAGGCCTACGCTAAGATGGACAACCTACGGTTATTCAGTCGCAGACACGCCCAGAGGAAGGCCTACACCTCGGCGGTGATGGGCATGGACTCTGGTGCCCACGCCGAACGTCTGCACGGCGGTGGCCGGAACATAGCTGACTTGGGCGACCCGATGATGACCCACGGGCAAGGCGGCCTGGTGATAATGAAGGATGGAGTGATCTTGGGTGGGATCGGAGTTGGTGGCTACCCCAGCGGCCAAGCCGACGAGGATATTTCCAGGATAGGACTCAACGCAATGAACCTCTAGGGCGATGAACCCTTAAGCCCGATCACCGACAACCAGTCGAGAGATGTAAACGCCCCGGCAGATGCGCCGGGGCGTTTCGTTTGGCTGGGCTGATAGGGAGTTGTGATGGAGACAGCTCTGGTGAAATTCCGGGAAGAAAATTAGCCGGATTCCGGATTCGGCTAATTGCCGTCCTCGGTCGGTGCTGCGAGGCTTCGGCCAGATGGGGAGATTTATGCCCTCAGCGCCTTCGAGATCAGCGATGGTACGGGACATCTTTAATATGCGGTGGAAGAGTCCCGGGCCGAGCGGTTAAGCCGTTGGGTGGCCGTCGGCAGAAGGCCCTTGGCGCTATCGTCTAGTTGGTACCCTTCCAAACCGAT
>VFHF01000032.1 GCA_009392095.1 SAR202 cluster bacterium | reverse complement strand
CCCGACCAAGATTAGCAGGGACTTCGACACCGGCACCAGTACCCCACCACGGGCGGTTTCCCGATGTGAGGGAACGAACCGAGAACCAACTGATTAAGAGTCAGGTTAGGAATAGGGCTTTTTTGTTCATAGGCGTATATAGCAGTCCACCACAGGTACGATTTTAAGGCTAAACGCTAAAACCGTGCCTACAGTACAGAAATAAATTAGGCCTTTTGTGGCTTACCGGCGGTGGTTTTTATTGAGCCGGCGTATCCATCTCATGGGCCGGAATCTAGGGAGAAGCTATGCAGTTAGGGAAGTATGGCCAACAGCAAGACTGCGGAATCAAACGGGCTTTGGCTTCTAAGAATTGGCGATCCAATCGGCGATGCGTTCGCCAATCATTATGGTCGTCAAGTTGGTGTTGGCGCGAATACAGTCAGGCATGATTGATGCATCAGCCACCCGCAGACCATCGATTCCATGGACTTTGCCCCGTTGGTCTACAACAGCCATCGGGTCATTATCTGGACCCATTTTGCACGTTCCGGAGAGGTGTTGCCCGATCCAAACGTTGTTCAGCATCCATTCATCAAGGGCGTCATCGGACTCCAAGTCTTTCTCGGTTGGTTCAATCAGACTTTCCACGATGTTTTCAAAAGACGGGTGTTTCAGGATTCCGATGCCAATCTGTACGGCTTCACGAAGTCGCTCACGGTCCCTTGGACGTTCTAAATAATGGCAATTGATGTCCGGCTGTACAGAGGGGTCGGTAGTGGCTAATGTGATTTCACCTGAACCCTCGGCCAACTCCAACATACATGTCAAACGGATCCCTTCCTCGGCGTATGGATCGCCCCCCAAGGGAGTGGAGAAGGACGACGGGAATATCTGAATGTCGTTTCGGTCTTTTGAACCCGTTGCAGTATATCTGAGCAATGTTTGCATCCGGGGCGCATTGGGGTCCAGGGGGAAATCTTCTTTCGTCTTGGCGCGGATGGCTACTAGCGGGTGGTCGCGTAGGTTTTGACCAACTCCCGGTGTGTCTCTCACGACCTCTATTCCCTTAGACGTAAGGTGCTGCGCTGATCCGACTCCAGATAACATTAGGATATGCGGCGAGGCGACTGCTCCTGCAGAGAGAACGATTTGATCCGATTCAATATTGAATATATCACCGCCACTTTCCGCTTCAACACCTATAGCGCGATTACCTTCAAACAGGATACGGCGGACTAGCACATTGCCACGTATCGTCAAGTTGAGGCGGTGTCTGGCTCCTGCCAAGAATGTTAATGAAGTGCTCATACGGACGCCGTTGGGATTGTTCATTGGGAACGGACCAACACCCGAGGAATCGGGGTTGTTGTGGTCGTACGTCTCCGGATATCCGGCAGCGATACAAGCGTCTTGGAATGCGTTTTGAGCTGGTAACCAAGTCTCACGCTTGTGACGACGTACCGGAATGGGGCCTTCATTTCCATGGAAATCGTCGCTGATGTCAGTGTCTGTTTCCAACTTCCTGAAGAACGGCAGTACGTTTATGAAGCTCCATTCATCGTTGCCCCATGAAGCCCAATTGTCGTAATCCTCTGGGACGCCTCGGAGAAATACTTGGCCGTTTATTGCGCTAGATCCGCCAACTACTTTACCGCGGGGGACAGCTATCGGGGGCTGGTTTGGCGTGGCAGTCCCTGTAAGTGACCAGTTGTGCGGAGCCCCCATCTCAGAGGCGGTCGGCGCATAGCCGAACTTTAGGTCGTCTGGGTAACTGTCGAAGTCTGGATAATCAGGTCCGGCCTCGAGTACCAAGACCGATAGGCTTGGGTTTTCGGATAGCCTTGCTGCCACAGTTCCACCGGCAGAGCCTGCTCCGATAACGATAACGTCGTATTTCATCTTTCCCTCTTTAACATTGAGGATGTGGAGTTGCGGCCAAATACAGTGGACTGAACGGATGCCGCAGTTCCGAGAGTTTAATATTTATCCGATTTCGGGTCAACGATTCCAGGTTTTAGCTTGATGCGCCGGAAACCGACATGTTGTTTGCTCTGTCGTTTTGAGAGTCGGTGTCAAACGTACCACTGCGTTGACGGTGAGTTGTGTACTTTTGGTTAAAGGGCCGGCCAACCGTCGAAATGATCAGACCTTTTCAGTTGGACAGCACTGGAGCTTATCAAATAACTGTTCATTTTTGTTCAGCCGGTTGGGCCGGCACTTGTTCTCATGAACCCCGTTCGAGCCTAATTCGAGAGCAGTATCCGAGTTCGAGTGATTCGCACGGGCCGCCCTTAAAATCTTTCAATCTCTCTAAGGAACTCGTTTAATGCGGTCGGAAGCCTTTCGTCCACTGATCGAACTGCAAACCTTATTAACTCTGGGTTTTCCATCGAATGAACGTCCGTTAACGCTAATAATCTTTCCCCATGTTCATCAAGATATTTCCCAGCGAGATATTCATTGCTCACATCTCCTTCTCCAAAGGCGTCTATCTGCCCAGACAGTAGCTGTGACACAATCTCATCTTGAGAAGGTACGAACGGGACTATCGTAGCCCCTAATGGCTTGTATCTGAGGTAGCCGTCTATATCGGCACTCGAAGTAGGGGTTACGACTATTGTTTTACCCTTGAAATCTTCGGGACCTCTAAGAATTTCCAAATCTGACTTACGTATCAACAAAGATCTCCTTACAAGCATATAAGGGTCACTCCATACAGCGTTTCTCCCAAGTCGTCGATCCTCGTACTCCATCATTCCCGCAGCAGCGACATCGCAATCGCCGTGGCTCGGAGTCTCCCACAGACCAGGAAAGCCTCTCTTAATAATCTTTATGCCCAGGTCTGTTTTCGCTGCAAATTCTCTAAGTAGGCTGATATCGGTACCTACAATGTCTTTTCCATTTTCGTACGAAAACGGTGCGAACTCCGTGTAGGTACAGATTGTAAGGACGCCTTCCGATATCGTTGTAAACGCGTCTTTGTTTTCCGGCATCATTTTTGCTACCGATGGTTGTTGATATGGATGATATGGCCAAAGTAACGGAATTGATGAGACCCTGGAAAAGCAGTCTCTCTCTTCTCTATTTGTTCAAGTAGTTCTTTTAATGCTTTCGGATTGGTATCCTCGAATATAGCCATCTGAAACTTCCACCAAATCCATTGCCTGGAGAGTGTGGACTTCACGTTCCAAGAGTTTAGACCGTGCTTACGTTTGCGTACAAAATACCTAAATCTCTATGCTACCGAGCGCCTAATTAAACCATAAGCATTTTAAGTTTGTCTGAGTCCTCTGGTGACAGTCCAGCGGGGGCTAGACCCGAGCCC
>VFHF01000031.1 GCA_009392095.1 SAR202 cluster bacterium | reverse complement strand
CATCAGCTCACCAGGGACGAGATTCTGGAGATTGTCGATCTGATGATGAACCAGGTCCGCACCGAACTGAGCGAGAAAGAGATTGCCCTGGAAATCACCGAAGCAGCCAAGGCCCACCTAGGAGAGAACGGTTTCGACCCGGTGCTCGGTGCAAGGCCGCTACGGAGACTGATTCAAGATGAGATTGAAGACAGCCTGTCTGATGAGGTGCTCAACAGAAGGTTGGTGGCAGGTGATGTGGCGATGATCGACTTCGAAGACGAGGCCATCAAAATCACTTCCAAGAAAGCCAAGGCCAAGCCCAAAGCAAAGGCTAAAGCTGAACCGGAGGCGGAAGCCGAAGCGACTGCGACAGCCGACTAAGGCGCTAACCCCGGTAAAAACATTCGCAACTACTGACAGAAGGCCCCACGATTGTGGGGCCTTCTGTTGTTATAATTGCCGCATTCCTTAAAGGTGGCAATCCGGGTGAATACGGGCGGCTCCGGCTGATTCTGGTTTTGGTGGTGCGGTGTGGCTAAGGTGAAAGAACGGCGTCAAACAGTCTTCATGTGCCAGTCTTGCGGGAATGAATTCGCCAAATGGTCTGGTTTTTGCCCCGCCCAAGGATGCGGCTCCAAAACTCCTCTGGTTGAAACCGCAGTGGCCCCTCCAGCGCCCAAAGGGAGGCCCGGATGGCTTGCCACGACCGCGACAGACGTGGTCGAGTTATCGTCCATCTCTTCTGAGGACCAACCCCGAGGCCCCTTACCCTCACCAGAGCTCAACCGTGTGCTAGGCGGCGGAGTTGTCCCCGGATCAGTGGTGCTCCTGGCCGGTGAGCCAGGAGTTGGCAAGTCCACCCTTCTTCTGCAACTGGCCCAATACATTGCTTCCAAAGGCCAAAAAGTCCTATATGTCAGCGGCGAAGAATCACCCCAACAGATAAAACTGCGCTCCGACCGTTTGGGTTTTGCCGGCGATGGTGTGCTGATGCTGCCCGAAACAGACCTTTTGGCCGTAATCGATAAAATGGACTCCATCAGACCGGGTCTGGTCATCGTTGATTCGATCCAAACCTTATATAGCAGCGACGAAAATTCCGGCCCCGGCAGCGTGGGACAAGTCCGCGAGGCCGGTATGAGGCTCCTTCGTTGGGCCAAAGACAGCGGAACACCGGTGTTCGTCTCCGGCCACATGACCAAAGACGGTTCTCTGGCAGGCCCCAGGGTTCTGGAACACATGGTGGACGTGGTGCTCTATCTAGAGTCCCAGGAAGACGGCGGTTTCCGGGTGCTACGGTCCGGAAAGAACCGGTTCGGCGCCACCACTGAGGTCGGGGTTTTCGAGATGACTGAACTAGGGCTGACCGATGTGGCCGACCCGTCTAAGGCGCTGCTCTCCCAGCGGGCTGGCGGCGCCATTGGAGGCGCCCTTGTACCAGTGGTCGAGGGCAGCCGCGCATTGCTACTGGAGGTCCAGGCGCTCACATCTCCTTCCCAACTACCGGCCCCCCGCCGCGTCTCAAACGGCCTAGACTACAATCGACTGCTCATGCTGGCCGCGGTGGCTTCCCGCCGTGCCGGGTTGGAGCTGTCCGGCCAAGACATCATCGTAAACGTGGCCGGTGGCTTCAAGGTCAGCGAACCGGCGGCGGACCTAGCCTTGGTGCTGGCCATGGCGTCCAGCCTGTACAACTGCCCCCTGGACCTGGAGATGTTCGCCTTCGGAGAGATTGGCCTGAGCGCAGAGATACGGCAGGTTTCCCAGGCCCAGCGGAGGGTGAACGAGGCTGACCGATTGGGGCTTAAGAAATGTATCCTGCCGGAAAGATGTCTAGAGGGACTAACGGTCCCGCAAGGCATGAAAGTGATCGGAGTGAGGACGCTGCGGCAGGCGGTCAATGCGGTGCTGACCAAAGACCGGTCCAAGAGCCAAAACCGGAAACAGCCCGATGACTGGTCTGAAGACTTCGCCTGGGAACCGGAAGGGCCATTGGAGCCGGACTAGAGACTTTAGTGGCCTTGGCTTTCCGCCGAATGCTGGTGCCCTGCGTGTTGGCCTTCCGGTGAAAATTCATGGTCTTCGCAGGCTACCCAACGAGAGCCGTCCTGGTAGACCTCTTTCTTCCAGATTGGGACCACCTCTTTGATGCGGTCCACAGCTTTGTGGCAGGCGAAGAAGGCGTCTTTGCGGTGCGGCGAGCCAACGGCGATGATCAGGCTAATCTCCCCGATGCCGACTGTCCCGACGCGATGACTGATTGCTATCTGTTCCAGACCGAATTCGCCGATCAACTCTTGACGCACTTCTTCCAGTTTCTTAATGGCCATCTCGTCGAAGGCTTCGTACTCAAGAGTCAGGACCGTCTTGCCCTCAAAATTGTCCCTGGTCGTCCCCAAAAAAGTTACGACAGCGCCGTTTGTATCGCGGCGAACCTTGGCCGTGACTTTCTCGGGGTCGAGGGCATTACCGGTCAGTTCTATCATCGCGTCATCTCTCGATGGAGTTTTCTCTATCGGTGTACCTAGCTACCCGCCGCTCACGGGTGGGATCAGGCAAACATCGTCGCCCGCTTGGAGGATCACGTCTTCGTCGGCGTAATCCGTGTTCACCGCAACCACGATCTTTACCTCGGGCGGCGCTAGATTGGGTAATCTCTTACGGACCTCATCAGTAAGGTCAGCCACGGTTGCTCCGTCTGGAACAGCCACCGAAATAGTGTTCTGGCCGGCACGCTCCCGGTATAAGGCAAAAAGTCTGACGTTGAGTTCCATTTTAAAGAGTACCTCGCGGCACATCTGCCGCTAATCAAAAACGCCCGGAAATAATCTGCCGAGCGTTGATTGTGCTTGGATAACATTATCCCATAGCGGTCCATGCCGCGCTAGTTTTAACCTCTGTTCACCACCGCACCAGGTTCCACCCCACGACCAAGAGGACCACCTTTCCGTTGAGCGGGGCTGACTGGACCCGGTTCAGCCTTAACCAATAGATGCGCCCCGGCACCATGGTCTCGATTGTGTTGGCATGCGCGAACGCGGGGCGTGGGTCGAAAAACTCCCAGGTCTTGGAGCTATTATCGAAGGTCCACACACGGACCAGGTTCTCGCCCTCGGTAAGCGCCTTCAAGGCTTCGGTGGGCATGCTGGAGGGCGAAGGAGTGGGTAGCGCCTGAACCACTGGTTCCCCCTCAAGCACGGTAAACACGGCAACAGCAGTAACATCCCCCCCTGTCGCGGTAATTGTCTGGACTCCCGGGGAAAACACAGGCATTGAGAAGAAAGTCACGAATTTGCCATCATCGTCCGTGGCAGGCGGC
>VFHF01000030.1 GCA_009392095.1 SAR202 cluster bacterium | reverse complement strand
AGCCAACGGGTTATGGAAACCATGGCTGAAGACGGCACTTTACCCAGAAATGCCGTAAGAATCTTCTGGTCCAGCCCTGGATATTCCCACTGCTGTTTCACTTCGCAGAACAATCTGGACCCGAAATTGGCTGCTGAGATTGAGTCCGCATTCCTTTCGGTCACGGACGAAGACCCCATCGGGAAAGCGGTATTAGAGGGCGAGGCCTGCCGCAGTTTCGTACCCGGCACAGACATTGGCTGGGAAATGATCGAGAAAGCAGCCGAGGCTGAAGGCCTGATCTAAAACCCTTTCCGACCCTAGATGCGGGAGCCTGATGCTCTAATCGGACTCGTCTGGTTGGTCGGGTGCGTTCCGGAGGATATCCTCTAGGGTCCGGTCCAACGCGGGGTCCAGAGAGACCGACCTCTCAAAAGGCACAAGATTGAAGTCCGCCTTGGCCCGGTCGATCAGTTCTTTAGCGGTGGGATTGGTCTCAGCGATCTTCTCTAGTGTGTCCACCAATTCTTGAGACTCGGCCTCTCCCAGCGACAACAACTCCGAAAGGTCTATGTCCAGGTCGAACATGGACTTCAGCCTGCGCATGATGTCGTAGAAAGCGCGGTGATCCCGGCTGATTCCTACTGGGTCATTGTTCGAGGTCAAGAACGGGTACATGGGCGCCATCGCGCCCATTCGCAGCATCTCCAGGTCTGGGTGCTCGTAGTGGGCGATTGTCACCAGCGCCATCGCGATAGTTGGGCCATTGCGGCTTTGGGATCCGTAGTTGGAGTATCGTAGCCCGTACTGGTCTAGGTTCTCTTTCATGTCGGCCCGGCTGTAGATGCAACTAACGCTGCGTTCCATGTCGGGTGGGGCGGCGCCGTTGTACCCCTCCACCGCGACTATCTTGGGCGACCCCAGTTCCGTCACCGCCTGGAAGAATGCCTCGGCATAAACGTCGATTCGGAACCAAGGCTCCTGTCCCAGGAAGAGTATCAGGCCGTTTCCGGCATCATAGAAACGGTTGCGGCGAGTCATGGGTTGGACGGGTAGACCGTTGTTGTAGACCACTCTCGGGCGGTAGGTATCATGTGTGCCTGGCACCTGGAAAGGGTAACAGAGTTTGTTGACTTCCGGACCCATCTCGCCAATCTGGGTTGCGCCCAGTTTGCTGATCAGATAACGGGGCAGCCCGCTGGATATCTCACCGCCGTCCGACCATTGCCGCCGCCATCCGGCGATCAACTGCTTCGCGGGGGGCTTGGATTCCATGTTCAGTAGGTCGTCTGCCATTGCCCATCACTTCCTTGAAAACGGAGAAGGGTAAACGGAGAAGGGTAAAACGGAGAAGCAGAGCGCTTCAGCCGTAGTACACGTATACCCGCAGGGTCTAGCCTCGCTTGTTGAGGGCTTTCATTTTGACAGAGGGCACGGGCATCCGCAATCAGCGCGTCGAGCGGGTTACCGGACATAATCAAAAAAGGCATAGGGCCGATACGCCTGCCTTGACACCCTTCTTAGAGCGTTCGTAAGATAACCATGAGCCGGTTAGAACCCGGCTTCCAGCTTTATGCTGGCTTCGTGTGCCCCGGTAGCTCAGGGGATAGAGCGGCTGCCTTCTAAGCAGCGGGTCGTGGGTTCGAATCCCACCTGGGGCACCATTTCCTTCCAGTGCTGGGCCCCCTGGTCTTCGCCATTGCCTCGATTTGGCAATTGGTGGCCATGGTGATAGCTATTCGACAGGCTTTCGACTACTCATCCGCTTGGCGGGCAGTAGGGTAGCGGTGGTTGGATTCATTTCTTACGCAGTGGTGAGCAGCATAGTCTACGCGTTGGCGTAGTCAATCCACGATGGCCGCAGTCGTTCAAATTGCCGCTTGTCCGACACGTGAAGCTCGCGCCGTCACCCATAGACTGGCCCTCAACGGTCAGGTCATCATCAGCCTAGACCCAAGTACGGTTCCCGGTCCGGTAAAAGGAGGAACTTAGATGGCGGATAGTTCGGTTTCATTGGCAAAGCAGGTTATCCAGGGTCGGTCAACGGCCGTGACCCTCGACGATGATCAGGAGAGAAGATTTCAGGATTTGGTGGAGGAGACAATAATGATCGACCTCCATCAGCACCCGATGGTGAAGCCGGAAGACCCCGACCATCTCATGGAGTACCTGCGTGGCGACACCCACGAGTGGGGCTACGAGGCGGTACGGCATGGAGGCTTCACTGCGGTTGGGACCGCCAATGTATACAGGGGCATGGTGAAGACCGACGAGATGTCCTTTATCCGGTTCGAAGACCTTTTGGACGAGATCGGCCTGATGTTGTCAGATGTCAGCCGTCATGACGGTGTAGTCAATGTCGGCAACGCCGCGGAGATCGAGGCCGCAAAGCAGAATGGTCAAGTGGGTTTCTTGCCTACCGTGGAACACTTGGCCATCGGCAACGAATTGCAGCGGGTGGACGTACTCTACAACGCCGGCGTCAGGCTGGCGGGGCTGACCTACCGGCGCAAGAACTATATCGGGGACGGCCACCTTGAGCGAAACGATGGTGGGCTGAGTTTGTTCGGTATCGAAGTTGTAAAAAGGATGAACGAACTCGGTATGGTGGTCGACCTGTCCCACGCGTCTTTTCGGACGGCGATGGACGCCATTGAGTTCTCCGAGGCCCCGGTTGCCTTCAGCCACGACGGGTCATACACCCTGGGCCTGCAACAGGGAGGCGGCGAGTATGCCGCGGGACGGCTGAGGAAGGACGAGGAATTGGTAGCCTGCGCGGAAAAAGGCGGCATTGTCGGAGTCACGGTACAACCGTCGGTGATCAGCAGCTGGGGATCTACCCTGGGCATTGAACTCCTGCTGGACCACTACGATTACATGGTGAAGCTTCTAGGCATCGACCACGTGGCAATTGGGACAGATTCCAGCATCGGTGTGAGAAGCTCGGGTTTCATAATCGGCGTTGAATCCCCTGCCGAAGGGAAGAACATCATCCGAGGTCTGATTACCCGCGGCTATACCGACGCCGACATCATCAAGATCACCGGGGGCAATGCTCTGGCGTTTTTCCGCAAGGTCATGGGTGAATAGCCCGCTTCTCCCTTCGCGTTGGGGACCCAAGAACGAGCGAGATCACGTTCCCGTGTCCAGGCTGGTATTGCAGACAGGGATCAAAGGATTCATCCAGGGCTTTCATGGCTCGTCATCCAGTGGACCATCCGGGCGCTTTGCAGACTGTTCCTGTTCAACGCGTTTGGCGTAAGTCTTGA
>VFHF01000029.1 GCA_009392095.1 SAR202 cluster bacterium | reverse complement strand
CAACTGTAAATACGGTATTAGGCCGGCATCCTGGACCGGCTGTGCCGTTACGAGCGCTGGTCTCTGGCGGCTCATCGACCGGATGATCAAGAACACGGCAACCAACCCAGCACCAAACCCGACAACGGGTGCCAGCCAGGCCACCAGATTTGCCCCGGTCTTGGGCGGGGCAGCTAGTATGTCCTTCCCGTAACGTTCAACGAAGAAGTCTAGTATCTCATCCCGCTCTTTGCCGTCGGCCAGCATCTCGCGAACGACGGCCCGCATCTGGAACGATATCTCCACCTGGGCCTGATCGATGGTCTCGGCGGGACAAACGGGGCACATGATCATACGGTCGATGCCCTGAGCCTGACTTTCGCTGTAGGAGCCTTCCGGCGGCTCGGGAGTTTGGGCGTGCAGACCGTTGACCTGGGCAAGAGATGTCACAGTCAATAGAGTGACTAAAGATAGAGACAGTAGCACTCGGAGAGAGAGCTTGTATGGAGTGTAGACCAGCGGGGCAAGAAGATTAGAAAGCTTCATATCTCAACCAAATCGGAAAACGCAGCCCCGGTGCGCTCCAGGTTTAAGTCGTGGTAATCGGCTACTTGGGTAGCGTCCCGATATATTTGGCAATGGCGTTGCGCTCGGCCTCACTCAACAGCTTGCCAAACGGTGGCATGACCGAAGAGGGCCCCAGAGGCCGGGTTTCGGCTTCTAATCTGGACGCGATAAATGACACCGGTCTATTAGTTATGTTTGGGCTGACGATCGGCTCGTACCCGTAGTTTTCAATCATTTTCACCAGGACTGGGCCGGTACCCTGGGCATCGGCACCATGGCACATCTGGCAGTTGACCAGGAAAAGGTCAGCGCCGGTATTGGTCACAGTGGAAACAATCGGCGGATAGAACGCCACGGCATCCGCCACACCGATCAAACGGGGCGGCTCGTGAGACCGATAGGACTGCTGGTAATGCTGTTCATAGAAGATATCCACGGGATACGAGCCCTGGCTGCAACCGATAACCAGGATGCCGAAAAGCGTAACTATCCCAATGAACCAGCCTTTCAGCCCGCGCTTACCTGTACCCGAAGGAATCAAATGTGAACCAGCCCAGATTTTCATTAAGCGGTCGGCCTTTCCTCTTTGCGCACCACGTCAATCGCGCCTGCCTGGGTGAGCAAAGTCTGTGTCTGTGTTAGTTGTCCTTCATCCACGTTAACCAAAACGCCTATGTAACCTTCAGTGATTCGAGTGTCGTACAGGCCCTGCTTAAACGAAGGCAGCCGAGACTCGAATATGATTCCAATGATGGTAAACACGATTGCGGTGAGCATGGTGCTCTCATAGGTCACCACAGCCATCGGAGGCAGCGACAAGATCGGTTTTCCACCCTGGACCAAGGGGTAGGCCATCTGGGTCATGGACGTGAGCATGATGCCGCAGGTTAGCCCGATGAGCGCGCCGACGAAGGGAAAGATATAAAGCCGGTGGCTCTCATGTCGCTCCCCGAATGCACCCTCAGGATAGGGTGTATCTGTTAGAAAATCGTAATCGGCCTGCGGGACTCCAGCCGCCTTAAGAGCGTCGCCGGCGTCCGCAGCGTTGTCCGCGGTTTCAAACAGCCCTAATATTGGTTCTTTGGCCATTTCAGTTTCCTCTAGATGCCTACTCTTTAGTCTTCCCGGAATGTTGCCGGAACCGTCACCCGGCCGATCTTAATCTCTGTTCTTAGGATCTCGCCCTCTTTTATGTCATAGAGCGGGATAAGGGGCACCACCCTAGCGATTGTCAGCATCAGCATTGAGACCAAGGCGAATGTTCCGATGATTATGATCCATTCAACCGAACTGGGCCGGTAGGTGTACCAGTCAAACGTTAGCAATTGCTTGCGGGCCAGACCGGGCACAATGATCAAGAACCGTTCCAGCCACATCCCTATGTTCACGATGATACATGCCAACGACATGATCCAAAGATTCCTGCGGGCGCTCTTGCTCAACCAGATGGCGACCGGTGCGAAGTAGGTCAACCCCACAAAGATCATCATCCAGATGTTCCATGGGCTGACCATAAACTGTAAGTCCCTAACAGCTATCTCGTCTGCCTCGCGGCCGTAGAAGCCGAAGATCACTTCCATCACGAAGAAATAGAACCATCCCGTGGCCACAACAATCAGAAGTCTAGCCAGGGCGTCGATGTGCTCGTGACGGATATAGTTTTGCCAGCCGTAGATGTAGCGCAGGATAATCAACACGAGTGCAACGGCGGAAACGCCGGAGTGCACCGCGCCCACCACGAAGTAGGGGGCGAAGATCGTTGAGTGCCAAGACTTAACCGAGACCGCCATACCGAAGTCCCAAGACACGATACTATGCACCGAGACGAATACGGGGAGAATCAGCGCTGAGAGGAGCACTCCAGCGATGATCTGGAGCTTCCATTGCCTGGCGTTGCCTTGCCAGCCCATGGCCAGCATCCCGTAGATACGGTGGCTAATACCAGTTGTCCGGTCCCGCAGCACCGCGAAGTCAGGAATCAGGGCAATCAGCACGAACAAGATACTTGACGTTAGGTAGGTGTAAACGGCGCTGGGGTCCCAGACCAACGGGGTCCGGATGTTTGGCCAGATGCCGCGGGCATAGTCATAAGGCACGAAAGGCAAGGTATAGATCCAATAAACCGTGCGCCAGGGCCGGCCGGTATGAATCAGAGGCATGGTCATCGCAGTCATCAGCGAGAAGACGGTCAGTATCTCTGCTGCCCGTGTAGCAGGGCGCCGCCATTCAGCCTTGGACAACCGCAGGATGGCTGACAGCATGACCCCGGCGTGGCTGATACCGATCCAGAAAACGAAGTTGGTGATGAAGAATCCCCACATCACCGGACGGTTCAAGCCGGTAACGCCGAAGCCCTGGTTGATCATGAAGCCGGCGGTGCTCATGGCGACAAGCACTATGAAACCAAGGACAGCAAGGGCTCCAAAGAACCACTTGGGCGAATTCAGGATGCTGACCAGCAGCTCCCTGTTTACCTGTTTAGAATTTAGCGGTTTGCCTTCCTGCATGATGCTCCGCCGGGATAAATGGTCGAGTTATTCAGGTTTGCCCAGAATCAGATATTCGCCACGCAGGAGCTTGCCCCACTTTTGGTAGAGGGCGCCTTCCTTGACTTCCCATATCGCGAGGATCGGCAGCAGTCGCGTGGCCA
>VFHF01000028.1 GCA_009392095.1 SAR202 cluster bacterium | reverse complement strand
AGTCGGCGACACGTAGACGTTACGCACAGCGGCGATCTCGATGTCGTCCGGGGCCACGCCCTCTTCGATCATGCGCCGGTGGTAGAGGCTGATCAGGTTCTGGTCTGAGTCCGGCGAGGCGGGAAAGAAGCTGCTTCCCACGGTGAACAGCCCCCACCGGTTGGAAACAGCAATATCCACCGACCCAGGGCTATGGGTGACGGCCATCAAGATGGGCGGAGTCGGCTTCTGGACCGGCTTGGGGATAACCATGACCTCGGGGAAGGAAAAGAACTTCCCGTTGTAGGAGAATTTTTCTTCGGTCCAGGCCTTAACAGCGATATCCATTCCCTCGACGAACCGGTCCCGGGACTCGGCGATGTCAATCCCATAGATATCGAACTCCCGCTTCTGGTAGCCGCGACCGACGCCGACCACAACCCGGCCACCGCTGATGATGTCGATGGTGGCTAGGTCCTGGGCCAGCCGCAGGGGCGCGTGCCAAGGCACGATGGTACAGGCCACGCCGATCTTAACCCTTTTGGTGCGGGCAGCTATCGCAGCCAGCAGGCTGTGGGGGGAGCTAATGATGCTGTGCTCGCTGAAGGCATGCTCCGCGATCCAGACCGAGTCGAACCCCAGCTCCTCTGCCAGTTCCGCGCCTCTGAGGATGTCCTCATAGACTTCTACATCGGTGCGGCTCACCGGGTTAGGGTTGGCCTTGTGCTCGTCGTCGTACTGCTCGTGCAGTTGGGGACGCTGCCCAACGAAAAAGGCTCCGAACTTCATGCTGTTATCTCGCTTTTTCGATTTCCGCGTAGACCCCGCCCATGCGGACCACCGAATCGTCTTCAACGTCGGTGAACCAACGCAGCAACGAACGGGTCAGAGGATCGACCGACTCGTCGACCGTGGCCGCCTCATAACGCTGGCGGACGCCGGGGGTGGGCATGCGCAGGCGCGCCTCTTTAAGCCAGGCAATCTTCTCAGCGTCCGATATGTCTGAGGTAACGACCCGGACCTTCTCTTCAAAATCGGGGTCTTCGATCTCCTGGGTGTCGAATCCTAATTCTTTGACCCGGCGGTCGAAGATGTCTCCGTGGCTGTACTCCCGTGCCGCAACAAAGGACAAGCACTCTTTCAGGTCTTTGTTGTCCGTCTTGTTTGCCCACGCTTCCAGGTACACTCCGGCCCGGTGCTCCTGGAGGCGGATATCGTTCAAAAGGTCTATATATTCGGGTTTGGAAGTCATATCAGCGATGCTCCTGCAAGAGGTTTCTTGATCAAGCCGATTACGCCTGGGCGCAACGTGGAGTGTAGTGCGCCTGACAGGGGGTGTCAATCGGGCGTGGATCCCTCCTGAATACCGGTCGAAGCCATGTTAAAATACCGTAATCCCAGGCGAGAGGTCTACTACATTGGCACCACTGTCAGAAGCCCAGCGTGGCATCGTCAGCACCATCCGCGAGTTTGTTCGCCGGGACGTTAATCCGGTGGCCCAACAGATGGAACATGACGACGAGTACCCCTCCGAACTGGTCGAGCGCATGAAAGAGCTCGGCTTGTTCGGCGCAATAATCCCTGAAGAATACGGTGGCCTGGCGCTGGACGTCAGCACTTACGCTTTGGCCATCGAGGAGATCTGCCGGGGTTGGATGAGCCTGAGCGGCATCCTGAACTCCCATCTTATAATGGCCTACTTGGTAACCACCCACGGCACCAAGGAGCAGAAGGAGCACTACCTGCCCTTGATGGCCACCGGCGAGAAACGGGGTGGGATCTGCATCACCGAGCCCAACGCAGGCAGCGACGTTCAGGCCATAGAGACCCGAGCAGTTCGTGAAGGTGACGAATACGTGGTCAACGGAAGCAAAAGTCTGATCACCAACGGCCGCCACGGAAACACATTCGCCCTGGTGACCAAGACCGACATCAACGCCGACCCGCCCCGCCGCGGCATCAGCGTGTTCATCGCCGAGAAGGGACCCGGCTTCAATGTGGTGCGCGATGTACCCAAATTGGGATACAAAGGAGTTGACACCTGCGAGCTGTCTTTCGACGACTATCGGGTTTCCGGCGGCAATCTGGTCGGTGGAGAAGAGGGGAAGGGTTTCTACCAGATACTGAGTGGGCTGGAATTGGGCCGGATCAACGTGGCCGCCCGGTGTTTGGGCGTCGCGCGGGCCGCCATGGAGGACGCCACCAATTACGCCAAACAGCGGAAGACCTTCGGCAAGCCCATCGGCGAGCATCAGAGCATCCAGATCATGCTGGCGAACATGGCCACTAACATCCAGGCCGCCCATCTGATGGTGCTCCACGCGGCGGAGAAGAAGGACCGTGGAGAGCGGGCCGACATGGAAGCGGGCATGGCCAAACTTTTCGCCAGCGAGATGTGCATGCAAGTGACCATCGACGCCATGCGCATCCACGGCGGATACGGCTACACCCAAGACCTCAACGTCGAGCGTCACTTCCGCGACGCTCCTCTGATGATGATCGGCGAAGGGACCAACGAGATCCAAAGAATCCTGATCGCCCGGCATCTGTTGAAAGATTATTCCACCGGCGATTTCCTTTACGAATCAGGACTTTAGTTCAAAAATTCCGCAAAGAGGTGGGACCCATGGTGCGTAATAACAACGAGACCGGAATCACCCAAATTCTGGCTAAATTCGCGTCCAACGTGAACTACGAAGACCTGCCGCCCGATGTGGTGGACCGGGCCAAATACTTCTGCCTGGATTTCGCCGGTGTGACTTTGAACGGCTCCACCACCGACTCCGCCAAAGCTGTTGTCAAGGCATTGGACGACGTGGGCCGCTCCGGCCCGTCGACCATCGTTGGCACGAATAAGCGGGCGCTGCCAGAGTACGCCGCCATGGCCAACGGCACCGCGTTTCACAGCATCGAGATGGACGACGTTAACAACGAAGCATCGCTGCATCCGGGTGTGGTCGCTTTTCCGACCGCCCTAGCCATGGCCGACATCGCCCCGGTCACCGGTAAAGACTTCATCTCTGCAGTGGTCGCCGGATACGACGTGATCATCCGCCTGGGGCGGGCATTGAAACCCAAAGAGCATTACGGCCGAGGCTTCCACCCGACAGGCACCTGCGGGGCCTTCGGCGGCGCAGCGGTGGCGGCGCGGCTTTTGGGCCTGCAAGGGGACGATTACACGCACTCTCTGGGGATTGCCGGCAGC
>VFHF01000027.1 GCA_009392095.1 SAR202 cluster bacterium | reverse complement strand
GGGATATCCAATAGCAAACATCAAGAATCTCAGCAATATCGTGTATCTCCGGCATAACGACATAAAAATAAAATCAGACGCAGTCCTATCCGTACTGTGGGACCTTGGTGGATTCTACAAAATAAGTTGTTTGGCTTATTTTTTACCTCGATTTGTAAGGGACTTTGGTTACGACCGTTTGGCCAAACTTCGGTACAGAATATTCGGGAGACGAGACGCCTGCCGTGTCCCAACGCCGCAAGAAATGTCTAGGTTTCTGGAGTAGCGTTTTGGAAGAACCCCGCAAACGCCCTGTATATTGGAGACGGCCAGCGCCTCGTCCAGTGCTGTAGAGCAAAACGTTCCCAAGTGGGGGCTGTTTTTTCTTGTTTGCCGAGTCTTAGTCCAGCACCTGCCGGGCGATTTCCTCAATCTCCCTTAACGCGCCGGACTTTTCGGTGTCGTCCAGCCAGATTGTCACCCGGCTAACGCCAGCCTGCTCCAGGTCTTTGATGGCTTCCCTGTCCCTATACTGGCCCGACATGCCAAAGGCCATGACCTGGATCGTGGAGGGGTCTCGGCCAGCTTCCTTAGCAAGTCGGTTCAGGGTTTCGCGGCCCTGCCGGATCTCTTCCACCGAGGCATGGTTTGGCATCCACCCGTCGCCCCACTCAACCACTCTTTTGAACGCATTTAGCGCCTTGCCGCCCAAGAACACCGGAGGATGTGGTTTCTGCACCGGTTTTGGAAAAGAGCGGACTGGAGGGAAGTCGTAGTGGGTCCCATGGTACTCAGCCTCGTCTTTGGTCCATAACTCCTTCATGGCCAAAATCGCGTCTTTAGTTTGAGTCCAACGGTGGGGGAAATCGCCGCCCATGATCTCGGTTTCCTCCTTCAGCCAGCCCGCCCCAATGCCGAAAATGAACCGACCCTCGGAGTAAAGGTCCAGGGTAGCAATCTCTTTTGCCAGCAACAGCGGGTTGCGCTCGGGAACCAAGCAAATACCGGTGCCCAGCTTGATGGTGGAGGTAACCGCCGAAGCCCGGCTCAAGGCGACGAAGGGGTCGACGATGCGCCCGTAAACGTCTGGGATAATGCCGTCGGGAGAAGACGGGTAGGGAGAACTGGTCTGGAGTGGTATCACCGGATGCTCTGGCACCCAAAACGACTCGAACCCCAGTTCCTCGGCCCGCCTGGCTAGCACCGCCGGGTCTAAGGACGAATCGCTTTCAAAAACAAATATGCCGATGTCCATAACTTCCTCGCTTGCACGTTTTTTTACCGCTACTATAATGCAGATACAGAGGGCGAAGAAGGGGGTATGGTTCGCTCCCGAGACCTCTCGCTACCTACATCGCCTAACAGCGCTATGTGGGTTGTGGATATCTCATCGTTCGACGGCCGACTGGCCTACGCCGGCAGTCGTTATGGACACCTTTATTGCAGCGATGATGGCGGAGACTCTTGGAATAAGTTGTGGCGAGAGTTCAGCGAAATTTCGTCCGTGTTGTCTATACCTAAATAGTACTGCCCTGTCGATTCAGAATGTAAATACCTGATGGACATCGCTTCAAATTGACCCGTTAGAGGCCGTAATGAGTAATGGAATCCAGGATCGTTTCGGTATGACCCTAAGTACCAGTTCGGCGGCGGCCGCGGATACTTTGGAAGAGGGTATGGACCGACTGCTCTCCCAGAACCATGGTCCTGAATTGAAATTTCAAGAAGCGATCGACCTGGACGAAGGGTTCGCCTTGGCCCATGGTTGCCTCGCATACTGGTATCAACAGCGGGCTCTCCCAGATGAAGCCAAGAAGACCATGGTCAAAGCTCTGGATCTGACCTCCGGAATCACTCGTAGGGAACGCCAATTGATCGAATCTATCAGTCATTGGATATTCGGGCGAGGCACTGATTCTATCAGCCTCATAAAAGAACATCTCTCCGAGTTTCCCCGGGAAAGACTGGTGCTACGGCTGGCCCACCGATTGTATATGCTGGGATGCAGCGGAGCTGGTTCACCGAATTTCCCTCCTGAATATCTATCGCTGCTCCAGAGCGTTGAGGCCCATTGCACAGATGATTGGGCCTTTCTAGCCGAATATGCTTTTGCTCACCACGAGACCGGCCAATTGGATATTGCGATGGAATTGGCTCAGCGTTCTTTGGATATGAATCCGGTCAACGCTGTCGCGTGTCATTCCATGACACACGTGCACTTTGAACGAGGAGACGCCTCTAGCGGAGAAGATTTTTTGGGCTCTTGGCTCCAGGGATTCGAAGCGCCCGCTAGCTCTTACGTACATTTGTCATGGCATTTGGCACTTTTTGAGATGGCCCAAGGCAAGTATCAAGAGACCCTGGATCGCTATGAAAAATACATCCGCCCCTCCGTAATCGCCAATAGTATGGCGGCTTTGAATGACAGCGCTTCCTTGATGTGGCGATTACAGATCTACGGCGGCGCTCCCCCTCCGAAACCGTGGGACGAAGTGTCGAAAATCGCTGCTTCTGCCGCGAACGGCCCTGGCGCCGCGTTCCGTGATGCCCACGCTGCCTTGGCATTCGCGGGCAGCGGTGACTACGAATCGATGGGCCAGATGGCTAACCGCCTACAAAATGCAGCCGAAAGAGGCGACTCCTTTGCTAGGGAAGTTATCCTGCCATTGATACAGGGTCTCGAAGCATTTGCCAAAGAGAATTACACTGAAGCAGCCCGTTTGATGGAGCCGGTTTTCCCTCAGTTAGTGCGCATTGGAGGGAGCCATGCACAACGCGAGGTCTTTGAAGATACCATGCTAGAAGCTTATATACGGGCAGAGCAGTTCGAAAAAGCGGAGGCCATGCTGTACGGGCGCCTGAACCAGAGAGAGTCGGTGCGCGACACGTTTTGGTTGGGCAGGGTTCAATCGGGCCAGGGCCGATCTGCCGAGGCTAGCTCTAGCTTCCGCCATGTGGCGCAAGGTTGGAGAGCCGCTGATTCTGGAACTCCCGAGATTTCTGCTTTGAACAAACAAAGGGCGGCGGTGGCTCAATGAGGAGAGTCGGGTTCTCGCCGATAGGAGATAGTTCGAGAAGAAACTCGTTGCTGATAGATTTACGAGTTTAGTTCGCTACCAACACACTCATCCTGCGTTCCAGGTATGGTTCGACTCTAGTCCATCTCCCGATACCCTACTTTTGTTACCTTCTGGCATCAGTGTTT
>VFHF01000026.1 GCA_009392095.1 SAR202 cluster bacterium | reverse complement strand
TCTGAAAATGCGGCCAAGCTGTTCCGGTTGTGAGATCAGGAAGCTCGACACTTGGCGGCGGGGTGACGCTGCCCGACCATTTGCGGGAGGGTCTTAAGATACTGTTCGTCGGCCTGAACCCCTCCCAATATTCGGCCGAGGTTGGCCACTACTTTGCCAACCCCCGCAACCGATTCTGGCCGGCCTTCAACCTTTCGGGACTGGTCACCAGAAAAGTGACATCTGAAGAAGACGCCACCTTGCTGGACGACGGCATCGGGTTCACCGATGTCGCCAAGCGCCCCACTCCTATGGGGTCGGGGCTGCGGGCGGCCGATTTTCGCCAATGGGCGCCGGTGCTGAAAGACAAAATCATCAGGTATTCGCCAAAACTGGTCTGTTTCCACGGGCTGATGGCCTACAAGGCCTATCTCCAACACGGCGAAGGCGTGAAGGAACAAGCACAGCTCGGTCTGCAGCAACGGACTATTGGCTTTTCGGCTGTATTTGTCGTGCCCAATCCTAGCCCAGCCAACGCCAAGTACTCCTTGAACGACCTGGCCGAGTGGTACGGCCGGCTCCGGGAGTTCAGCCAGCAGTGACGACATCAGGAGAAAAGAAAGTTCGTTCATTCATCGCCATTCCGGTCCCAGATCAGGGGATCGAGGCGTTGCAGGACACGGTCCAGAAACTGGAGTCCGATATTGGCAGGAGCGTGCGTTGGGTGCGGCCCAAAGGCATCCATCTAACTCTCAAATTCATGGGTGATATCCCAGCCGGCACGGTCGAGCAAGTACTTGAGGCGCTGCCCCAGGTGGCCGCACGGTTTCCCCCAATCAAGCTGGCTATCTCCAGACTGGGTATCTTCCCCAATACCCGGCGTCCACGGGTGCTGTGGGCTGGGCTGACCGGCGAGTTGGAAGCTTTGTCCGAGTTGCAATCGGCTGTGGACGATATGGTGGGTAGGCTCGAACTGCCCAAAGAGCAGCGACCATTCTCGCCCCACCTAACTTTGGGCCGGGTCCGCCGCGAAACCTCCGAAAGCCAGTTGCGTAAGATCGGAGAGATCATTGCGGACGCAGCGCCGCCTTCCGCCGAACCTTGGACGGCCAACACTGTCAACCTGATGCGCACCGAGCTTGATCCGGTCGGGTCCAGACATTACTTGGTCGGCACTGCGGCCATCGGTGGTGGGTGAACGCATGGACCGATTGACCGTTTCTATTAAGCCTGTACCGCCTTTCAATTTCGAGCTGACGGCTGGATATCACACCTATTTTCAGAGCCGCTACGGCACTGACACCATGGAAGACGGCGTCTACCGGCGGCTGATCGACTTAGACGACAAGCTGGTCTTGGCATCGGTGCGGTCCATCGGCACCTTGGAGGCGCCCGAATTAGCCCTGGAGCTACAGGGCCCAGAATTGAGTCCGGATGACGTGGAATCTGCCACGGATAGGGTGTCATGGCTGCTGGGAGTGGACCAGGGCCTGGCGCCGTTCTATGAGTTGGGAAGGGCCGACCAAGCCATGGCCGGACTGGTGGAGCAGTTCTACGGCCTGCATCTACCTCACACGGCGAGTGTGTTTGAAGCATTGGTGCTGGCAGTTTTGGGACAACAGATATCCACTAACGTGGCCCGAATCATCCGTACCCTTCTCATCGAGACCTTCGGCCCCAGCGCGGAGTTTGATGGCGAGACCTACTACGCGTTTCCCAGGCCTGCGTCTATTTGGGCGTCCTCACCTGCCGAACTCCATACCATGAAGTTGACGCAACGGAAGTCGGAATACGTCCATGGGCTGGCCGGATCGGCCCTGGATCCTGAGATGGGTCTGGAGTGCCTGGAGGAGTTGACTGACCGAGAGATCGTCGAGAAACTGGTTGCACTCCGGGGTGTGGGGATGTGGACGGCCCAGTGGGCGCTCATCCGAGCTGTGGGCCGTCCAGATGCCCTGCCTCTGGGCGACCTGGCCCTCCGGCGGGTAGTCTCACGCCTGTTCATGGATGGTGAGGACGTAAACGACGCTAAGGTTGAAGAGATCGCCCAGCGTTGGTCTCCCTACAGGACCTACGCCACGGTCTATCTTTTTAGCGCACTGCGCACCGGTGCCGGCTAAATAGCAAGCAAATACAAATGGAGTTCTACATGGCATTTCTAGGACTTAGATTGGGGAACGAACCTGAGATGGGGCCGCCCGATATCCAATCTCTGGGTATATTGGCTGAAGAACATGGCTATGGCGAAGTCTGGATGACCGAGGGGGTGGGTAGAGACTCCCTGACCCAACTCACCGCAATCGCTGCGGTCACCAACCGCATCGGCCTAGGGACGGGCATACTGCCCATGTTCTCGAGAACGCCGCTGGTCACAGCAATGTCATCGGCGGGGTTGGCTGCTGTTTCTGACGGCCGGTTCATACTAGGGCTGGGTGTAGGGAATCGTCCGGCGACGGAAGATGGACATGGAGTGGCCTTCAGTCAACCCATGGAACACCTGTCGGACTTGATCCACATTGTGCGCGGACTGCTGCAAGGTGAGGAAGTCAGCCACGATGGCAAGGCGATTACGGTGAGTAAAGCCTCATTGGGTCACGCAGCGCCCACCGGAAAGGTGCCCATCTATATTGCCGCCCTGGGACCCCGCATGTTGCGATTGGCTGGGGCAATAGGCGACGGCGTTCTGCTGAGTTGGACCGCGACTAGCTATCTGGAGCAGGCCATACAGCTAGTCCGGGGAGGCGCGGTCAAAGCCGGACGTGACCCGTCTGAAGTCGAGATATCAGGCTACCTCCGAGTGGCCATGACTGACGACCTGGACGCCGGCCGGGCCAGCCTGCAAAGGGAGATTGCCCGGTACGCTGGCGGATCGCATTACCGGTCTTATTTCCGTAATACCGGGTTCGATGCCGAGATGGCTGGGACGCAAACGGCCAGGGGCCATTCCGACAACCCGGCCATGGCCGCGGTCATCAGTAAGAACATGCAGTCGGAACTGGGCGTGGTCGGTCCTGCCGAGGTCTGCTGGACACGCATCGAGAAATTGCGGGGTATGGGCCTGACGAAACTGGTAATCGCCCCATTAACGGTAGGAGAGATTAAAAGCTCTTATGAACGCACGATCAAAGCGCTAGCTCCCCAGGGTTAAGATCAGGTCAAATCAGCTAAGCGAGAGATAGATGCCCTCAGTATTGGTTT
>VFHF01000025.1 GCA_009392095.1 SAR202 cluster bacterium | reverse complement strand
CTCGTAGCGTTGAAGCGATGTTGGGTCCAGGCCTTCGGCCAATTTAGAGCGCTGACCCTCGAACCCGGCACGTTCGGCATTCAGCTTTTTTAGTTGGGCCTTCAATTCGGACTGACGAACCTGCCAAGCCGCTTTGGCCTCGCCGAGTTGGCTTTCTAATTCAGTCTTTTTGTTATGGGCTTCTTCAATCTTTGCGGAAATCTCTGAGAGAACTGCTTCTTGCTGTTCGACAAGTTTGAGAACGTTGGAGGCCTCTTTTTCCAGGCTTTCGAGATCTCGGGGATTGGTGATCTCTCCGCCGTAGAGTTGGGAGTTGAGGGTTTCGGACCGTTCTTTCTGGGACTCTGCTTCTAGTTTGGTGGCTTTCTGCTGGAGTTCGGACTCCAAGAGCAATTCTGCATCTCGCTCCAGTTCCGATTCCAAGGTCGGGATGCTGTCGCCGTTGTTCAGTTCATATTCTGCTTTTGCGTGATTATGCAGAACCCGATCCAAAATGATATCCAATTCCTGTAGAGCAAACATCTGCCTAACGGTAGTCATTTACATCGTCCTCGAAAGATTAACAACGGCTCCCCAACAATCACTATCCGATTCTAGGAAGGCAACGCCTAGTTGTCAAATCTGCCGGACGACACCAAGGGCGCGGCAATCATCAATAAATCTACAGGCTCTGTCCAAAATCTCGTCGCCACGGCCCTTGTTTATTGGTCCGATCAGCCAACATAATCTGTGACGTGAACCTTAATGAGACAGCCCATACGATTATGGTCGATGCTATGGGAAAGCCGATGAATCCATTGAGATGAGAATCCTTCATTTTTCAGACCTCCATATCGGTGTAGAGAATTACGGCCGACCCGACCCTAAGACGGGGCTTTCCACCCGGCTGGGAGATTTCCTTGACTCTCTGGACCAAGTGGTGGAGTTTGCTCTGAATGAAGGGGTAGATTTGGTGCTGTTGGCCGGCGACGCCTACAAAGGGCGCGACCCGACTCAGACCCATCAGCGGGAATTCGCCAAACGCCTGAACCGGCTGTCCCAAGCCGGTATCCCGACGTTTCTTTTGGTCGGGAACCACGATCTGCCGGCCGCCTCGAGCCGGGCCACTGCGGTGGATATCTTCCCCACGCTGGAGGTGGCCAATATCCATGTGGGCAACAGCCTGAAAACCTACGATGTGGCCACTCCTTCCGGGCCGTTGCAGGTCTTGGCCGTTCCCTGGCCAAGACGCAGCGCCATCCTGAGCCGGGAGGATTCGCGAGGCATGTCAATCGAGCAGGTGAGACAGACCCTGGAAGAGAGGCTGACCGACGGGATTGAAGCGGCGGCCAGTCAGTTGGACCCAACGATTCCGGCAATCCTCACGGGCCACGTCACGGTCAACGGGGCCACGGTGGGAACAGAACGCTCCATGATGCTGGGCCAAGACCATGTGCTGTTGGTCAGCGCCTTGGACCGCCCCCAAGTCGAATATATCGCGCTGGGCCACATCCATAAACACCAGATATTGCGGCCCGACCCGCCCATGGTGGTCTATTCGGGAAGTCTGCAGCGGGTCGACTTCAGTGAGGAAGGCGACGAAAAGGGGTTCTGCGTCATCGATCTAGACCCGGCAGCCCCCCAAGGGCAACGGATGACAAAATTCGAGTTTCACAAGCTGGATGCCCGGAGTTTCGTGACCGTGGACGTTACTGTAGAGCGCCAAGACGTTGACCCCACCGCTACAGTGGTCCGCGCTATCGCCCGGAAGGAGATCGCCGGAGCGGTGGTCCGCGTGCGCATCTCATTGGCGGCGGAATCCGACGCCCATCTAAAAGAAACCGAGATTCGCGCAGCGTTGGAGCCGGCCCACTTCATAGCTTCCATCTCTAGGGAGGTGGCCGGGACAAGACGGACCCGCATATCCCCATCAGAGGGCGAAGACTTGCAGCCGATGCAGGCGTTAGGCCTCTACCTAGACAGCAGAAATATAGAAGGCGAACGCCGAGGGAAGATCATGCGGAAGGCCGAAGAACTGATGGAGATGGACTTGGCTGAGCCCGAAGAAGCTGCCTAGACGAGTTTTCTCGCTAATGAATGACTGCCGTCAACAAGGTCTTTGAATACTTCTTGGACGGTCAGAATCTCGGAGATAAGTCCGGTCCCCGCGCCGGTGTAGGCGATACCCGCTTCGAAGTCACCGTCGATGAAAGCCGGTCTGGTCCGGTCGATGCCGAGTTCCTGTTCCCAGGCTGCTAGGTCGTCGCCATTCTCGAGTCCGGATTCCTTCATCTGAGTTGCGATGCCCTGCTTGAGGACCCTCGTGGGCCATTTGTCTCCGCCAACGACTATTGTCCCGCTGTCGATGGCCGCCAACATCGCGGTCTTGTAGATCTGGTGGGAGACGCACTCCTTGGTAGCGACGAATCTTGACCCCATCTGCACGCCCATGGCGCCCAGAGCAGTTGCGGCCAAATAGCCCCGAGAATCGACGATTCCGCCTGATGCAATCACGGGGATGGCGATTGACCCAACGACCTGAGGCACCAATACCATTGTGGAAACCTTGTCCACCCCGCGCAGGCCGCCGCCTTCAAATCCCTCGGCTATGACCATGTCCACACCCTGGGCCTCAGCGCCGCGGGCATGCCGCACCGTCGACACCTGGTGAATGACCGTCATGCTATGTTCTTTCAGGGTCCCGGTGTAAAGCGCCGGACTGCCACCGTAGGTGATGGCGAT
>VFHF01000024.1 GCA_009392095.1 SAR202 cluster bacterium | reverse complement strand
ATCGTCCCCAAGAGGTCCTGGAAGTGGCGTCCGAGCGGCTCCGTCGGCACTAAGCTCAACCCCACTTCGCTACTGACAAAGACGAATGCTTGAGGTGAATCAACCACCAATTTCAGAAGCTGCTCCGCCTCGGTTGTCACGATCTCTTCTAGAGGATGTTTATTCTCCGATTGGTTTTCCATCAGCAGATTGGCCACCCACACATCCATTGAGTCGATGATCACTGCCCCAGGCGCGCCATCGCCGGTGAGCATCGGTCCTAGTTTCTCCGCCAATTTTGTAGGCTCCTCCAGAGTCGACCACTCCTGCGGCCTGGACTCCCGGTGGAGCCGGATGCGTTCCGTCATATCATCATCGACCGCCACACCGGTAGCTACGTACAGTATTGGACCCTCGCTAAGCGTCGCAATTTTGCTCTCAGCGAAAGCGCTCTTGCCCGATCTAACACCCCCCAGCACCAAAAAAAGCCGGGATGCCATTAGACCGTAAAGACTCGGGCGGCGCCATAGTCACGGCTGAGCCCGGATAACCGATATACCAAGTCCATGTCCAGGCTCGAGCGGACCCAATCCGCCAATTTGTCGTATTCCCGGTCCAGATCCACGCCGGCGGTCGCGTCCGGAAGCGAAACTCCCTTACGCCGCGCCAATTCCTGCAGCATGGCTCCACGCAGTTCGCTGTTATGGAACAATCCGTGGATGTAGGTGCCCAGCACGCTTCCAGTCGCGTCCAGGGAGCCTTCTGGATCGCCGCTCCCAGTTACGGCCACATCGGCCCGGTCTTCAATCAGGAATGTGGGAGTGAATCCCTGGCCCACAGTCCTTCCCATATGTATCTCGTAGCCGCTGACCGGCATCCCGGCCGCTCCGGCCAAAAGACCGGTGGCCGCAACGACTTTTCCGTTTATGCGGTGGGTCTCTTTGGTACCCTCAAACACTGTCGTCAGATCCATCAAACCCAGGCCGTCCAGCTCAGTGATCGACGACTCGATATGATCAGGGTCACTGACATTTGTGCCCAGCATTTGATAACCGCCGCAGATCCCGATCACCGCAGCTCCGTTGGCGTGCAGCTCTTTCACGGCCTGGGTCAGTCCGCGTTCGTTCATCCAAGCCAGGTCGGGAATCGTGGTTTTTGTGCCTGGAATGATAACCAGGTCAGGGCGACCCAGTTGGGCTGGCGAGTCTACGTATCTCAACTCGACACCCGGATGCCGCGCCAAGGGGTCAAAGTCGTCGAAGTTGGCTATGTGGGGAAGCTGGAGCACGGCCACCTCCAAGACCGGCTGGACTGCCGCAGGCCGGGAAGTGTCGTCTAGGGCAACCGAGTCCTCTTCCGGGATGTGGATGTCGCGGTAATGGTGGACCAGCCCGGCCACGGGGATTCCGGTGCGTTCCTCCAGCCAGGTAATACCGTCCGTCAGCAGGCTGGGGTCGCCTCGAAACTTGTTGATGATGAAGCCCTTGATCAATTCCCGTTCCTCAGGCTCCAAAAGTTCCAATGTACCTACTAAAAACGCAAACACGCCGCCCCGGTCGATATCGCCACAGAGCAAGACTGGAGCATCGGCATATCGCGCTACTCGCATGTTCACGATCTCGTTTTTCTTCAGGTTGATCTCGGCGGGACTGCCGGCCCCTTCGGCAATGACGATGTCGAAGTCCTCACGGAGAGCGTCTAGCGAAGTGTGCACGGCCTCCCAAAGCTGGGGTTTGAGACCGAAATAATCCCTGGCTTTGGCTGTAAGCAATGGACGCCCCATCACAACTACCTGGGAGATGTGGTCGGCCTCGGGTTTCAGCAGCACCGGGTTCATCTCTACCCTGGCCTCGACCCCGGCAGCGTCGGCCTGAACCGCCTGGGCACGCCCGATCTCTCCGCCGTCAGCCGTCACATAGGAGTTGTTAGACATGTTCTGGGCCTTGAACGGAGCGACCCGAAAACCGTCCTGGCGGAAGATGCGGCAGAGCGCCGATACCATCACGCTCTTCCCCACGTGGGAGGCGGTGCCTTGGACCATTAACACTTGTCCAGCCATCTAGGAGAGCAACCTTGTCGCCGCAGGCATCTCGTTAACTCCCTAGACCGTGATGCACTGTGTCGTTGAGGTGGGAAGTGTCATTGAAGTGACGAAGCACCGCGTTGTCTTCGTATGTGTCGACCGTTGTGAGCCCGCAGTTGCCGAACACGAACGACCAATTCCCTTCAATCGGCATGTTTAGCAAAGAAACCATGGCTGCCCTGAGGGCGCCGCCATGGCTCACCACCAGGACTGCCTCATTAAGGTGGTTGGACTTTATCTCATCGATGATCTTAACCATGCGCGCGCTCACGTCCCGGGTAGTCTCACCGCCTTTGGGAGCGTAATCGAGGTTCTTCTCCAAGTACTTCGGGTATTCATCGGGGAATTGGGATTTTATCTCAGCCAGAGTCATCCCTTCGAATTCCCCTTTGTGGTATTCCCTGAGCATCGGAGTCTCGTGGAGAACAATATCCCGGCCGCCCAGAGCGAGTTTGGCGGTCTCAGAGGTCCGCTTCATGTCGCTACTGTAAGCGACGTCGATAGATACCCCAGCAAGACGTTCCGCTAGTGAACGTGCCTGATCGGCTCCTCTCTCCGATAGTCCGATGTCGGTGTGACCTTGGATCCGTCCCTCGGCATTCCATTCGGTTTCGCCGTGGCGGACGATAAATAACGTGCCCATACTGGTGGATATTCTAAACACGATGCACTTGAAAGTACACCGAAACCTGTTAGTTAATGGTTAACGGATGTTTTGGCATACCACATATAGATGAGGCTACACAGTCTCATTACTTGCCATAATATAAGGAATTGACATACTATATGTTGACATGTTTTAATATCCGAGCTACAATATCTCGACCGTAACGATGGGAGGTGTGTCTAATGGAAGCCTATTGTGTTAAGTGCCGAAGCAAGCGCGAGATTAAGAACCCAGAAAAGATCACCATGAAGAACGGGAAGCCCGCCACGCAGGGCACGTGCCCCTCTTGTGGCACAAAAGTATTTCGCATCGGGGCCGCTTAACAGCGACTCTCGGCTTTTTTCTTCGCTGATTGCGGGCGGCGTACCTGCGGTTCGGTGTTTACCTAGCCGTAATCTTCGCCTAACTATCA
>VFHF01000023.1 GCA_009392095.1 SAR202 cluster bacterium | reverse complement strand
AGCATCTGTGAACTGAGTAGGGGCAAGGTATTGCCGTGCCCCTACGTTGCATAACCCCCATTTCCCTACGGGACAAGCCTACGCCGTATCTGGCTCCCAGCCCCAGGGTCGGGGGCCCCACCCGGCTTCGTAAATCTCGCCTTTCTTGATAGCCATCACGGGGATAACGGCTTTGTCGCTCTTCTTGCCGTCTCCTACGATGTCGTAGACCATCCAGTCGCCGTCCTTGATCTCCAGCACCGATAGGTCGGCCTGCTTGCCAACAGCCAGGGTGCCTAGGCGGTCGTCCACTTGAACGGCCTTGGCCGGATTCTCGGTGGACATGGTCACCACCTGGTCGAATGTGAATCCCATAGCCAGGAACCGGGTCATCATCTCGGTCATGCTGTGGACGGTGATCTGCCGGCCCGGCACCGTAAGGTCGGTGCTGATGCAGTGGGGCAGCACGCCTTGATCCAGGACTTTCTCAGCCACGTCGAAAGTAAAATTCATCCGGCCGTGGGCGGTATCCAGCCAAACGCCCCGGTCATGGGCTTCTTTCGCCTCCGGAACCAACTTCCCATTGCTGTCCAGCACGCCTCCGGGGTTGCCGGTGAAGTAATGAGTCACGATGTCGCCTTTGTCGAGGATGGGCAGCAGTTCGCGGATCACGTTGGCGTCGTAGCGCTTCAGCGTGTCGCCGATGTGGACCATCAGCGGCACTCCGGCTTCCACGGCAGCCCGTTTGGCCATCCTGGGCATCTCCATTCCCATGATCTCCAGGGCAGGAGAGACCATCCGGGCTTTAACGCCGGTAATCACGCCATTGCTGCCCTTGATGGTCTCGATTGTCTTGTCCAGGTTGATGCTTTCCGGGCTGAAGATGTCTGGGTTGGTGGCCAGGCCGGTTCGGCAGATGTGCAGGAAGCAGATGATCTCAGTGGCGGTGTTGGGAATGATGTGGGCCGGGAACCCGGCAAAAGTGTCGCACCCAGAGCTTCCCGCATCCACCATGGTGGTGACTCCGGCACGGACGCCGCCGATGTCGGGATCGACCCCGTTGTCGGTGACGCCGGAGTAGACGTGGGTGTGCAGGTCGATGATACCGGGAGTGACGACCTTGCCGTTAACTTCAACGACCCTTTTGGATTCCTCCGCCGGGATGTCCACGGCAATCTTGGCAATCTTGCCGTCTTCTATGGCAACGTCGGTGACGCCGTGGAGGTTCTGGGACGGGTCGACGACAGTGCCGCGTTTCACGATCAGGTCATACATGGGAAAAGGGCCTCCTAAACACGCTGGAGATTACATAAGTAGCACCCTGGCTGGGCCAGACGGCAAATTATACCGCGAATCAGGAGTGAATGAGATACGCCGGAAAAGGGAATTGTTATCGAGGGGGACCTATTTGAATAGGTCTCCGACGGACTGGCCTTTGTGGATCCGGTAGATGGCCTCGCCCAGAAGCGGCGCAACGGAGAGAACGGTGAATTTGCCGTTCCGTTTCTCGGCTGATATTGGGATGGTGTCGGTGACCACCACCTCTTTGAATTCGCTGTTGGCCATCATCTCGGCCGCGTTTCGGGAGAGGACCGGGTGCGTCACGCAGGCGTAGACCTCTTTCACTCCCTGCTCGGAGAGTGCCTTTGCGGCATTGACGATGGTTCCGCCAGTGTCTATCTCGTCATCGAAGGTTAGCGCAATCTTACCTTTAACATCACCGATGACGTTCATGGTCTCGTTCTGGTCGTCGTTTCCGGTCCGGCGTTTCTCGATGATGGCCAATGGGGCTCCAAGTCGCTCGGCCACGTCACGTGCCTTTTTGCTGATACCGATGTCCACGGCCACGACCACTAGGTCTTGGAGTTCTTTGTCTGCGAAATGCTGGCCCATCAGCGGCAGGGTGGTCAGTTCGTCCACGGGGATATTGAAGAAACCTTGAATCTGGCCAGCGTGCAGGTCGACGGTCAGGAGTCGGTCGGCGCCGGCGGCGGTGAGGAGGTCGGCCACCAGACGGGCAGTGATCGGTACGCGGGGTTGGTCTTTTTTATCGGTCCGGCCGTACCCGTAATAGGGGACCACGGCAGTGATCCGGCCCGCCGACGCCCGTTTGAATGCGTCGATCATGATCAACAGTTCCATGAGGTTGTCATTGACAGGGTAACAGGTGGGCTGGATTATGAAGACATCACGCTGCCGGATGTTCTCGCGAATCTGAACAAAGGTGTTGTCGTTGGCGAATTTGAATACCTCGGCCTGTCCCAGGGGGATGTCCAGGTACTCACACACGGACTGGGCTAATTCAGGGTGCCCATTTCCGGTGAATACCTTTAGCTCGTCGAGGATTGGGTTCATTAACGGCCCTCATAAAATGGTTTTCGGGATTCCCTGATCGCCTGGGTCCCCTCCCCGTGGTCATACGAGGTCAGAGTGATTGTCTCCGCCGCCGCCGCCATCTTCAAGGCCGTTTCCAGGTCAAACTCCAGACCTTTGTAGAGCATCAGCTTTGAAAGCCGGATGGCTATCGGCGGACCGGCGGCGATCTTCCGAGCCATTTCCATTGTAGTCGACTCTAATTCTTCCTCGTCAACCAACCGGTTTAAGAAGCCCAGGCGGTAGCCTTCATCGGCCTCCATGAAATCGCCGGTGAAGAGCAGTTCCGCCGCCTTGCCCATGCTGCCCAATGCTCTCGGAAGAAGCCAGGTGCCCCCAAATCCGGGAAACAGGCCTATGCGGACATAGGCCACCATGAACCGGGCCTTCGGGGAAGCGATCCTGATGTCGCAGGCACAAGCAATGTCGAACCCGGCCCCCACGGCCGTGCCGTTAATCATGGCGATGACCGGTTTCTCCATGCGTTGCAGCCCCAGGATCATTCTTTGGGCCAATCCGAAGCTACGGCGGATGTCATCCGTGTTTTCCGAGACCCACATGCCGGGGTCGCTGCCGCCTTTGAGGGCGTTTAAGTCGCCGCCGGCGCAGAATGCTTGTCCGGCACCGGTGAGGATCAAGACCCGGATATCGTCGTCCGCCGCTACGTCGTCGATAGCTTGGCCCATCTCGGCGGTCGCGTTGTCGTTGAGGGCGTTCCT
>VFHF01000022.1 GCA_009392095.1 SAR202 cluster bacterium | reverse complement strand
AAACCCGGCCTGGACCAGCCTCTCCAGGTTATAATCCACGACCGAGGTTGAGCTAATCTCGCAGGCCTTCTGGATGTCCCGCACTGTGGGCGGAATGCCGTTCTCTGAATAGAACTCTTGCAAAAATCCCAGGATCCGCTGTCTGCGGGGCGGCATCTTTTTCGTAACCATTTTTTCCTCTAGCGTTGAGTCAGTATCGTGGCCTGATTCATCATGCTTAACATAAAAACGGATGTTCTGAAATAGGCTAGCAAAGGCCCTACCGCCTGTCAACGATTCTGTGTCACGATGCGGCCGGTTCATCCACACGGCAGTTTTGATAATCGCAGCGCACAGTAAAAAAAACCCGTCCTTGTTCTGAACAAGGACGGGTATCGTTTCACCGTAATAAGATCTGAGTTAGGCGGAAGCGGCCTTCATCTTGTTCAATTGAGCCGCCATGCGTGATTTTCGGCGGTTAACGTTGTTCTTGTGCAAGATACCTTTTTGCACGGCCCGGTCAAGTGTGGCCAGCGCATCATGCACGGCAGTTTCAGCTTCGGCCACATCGCCCGATTCCACGGACCGCAAAGCTTTAGCCATTGCCGACCTGGTCTCGGTACGGTCTCCCCTGGTGCGTACGGCCCTCTTTACTTGCTGACGGCCTGCCTTCTTTGCGGGCAACTTGCTCCTCCTGATGTCTTATGTACGAACTTCTTGGTCCGCCCAAAATAACAGGCGCGAACCCAGCATAAAAAATGCCAACGCGCCTATTATAAACCAAGTCACCGTGGTTTCCAAAGATTGGGCAACGCCGGGCAAAATCTCCGAACTAAATCCAGAAAAGACTCTCTGTTTACACGTCCAGGTTTTGCACGCTCCGGGCATGGGCTTGGATGAAGCTCTTACGAGGAGCAACCATCTCACCCATGAGCGTAGTGAAAGTGTCGTCAACCTCCAGCGCATTATCGACAGTCACTCCCAACATATGCCTGGTGTCCGGGTCCATCGTGGTCTCCCACAACTGGTCCGGGTTCATTTCCCCCAATCCCTTGTATCGCTGGATCTGAGGATTGCGGCTGCCGTTCAAACCGGCCAGGTACGCGTCTTTCTCTTCCTCGGTGTAGGTGTATTCAATCTTCCTGCCCGTTTGGATGCGGTATAAAGGTGGCTGGGCGATGTACAGGAAACCCTGCTCAATCAGAGGCAGCATCCGGCGATAGAGGAACGTCAGGATTAAAGTCCGAATGTGCGAGCCGTCGACATCAGCATCGGTCATGATGATGATCTTGTGGTAGCGAATCTTCGACGGGTCGAATTCCTCGCCCTCACCGGCGCCCAATGCAGCGACCATGGCCCTGATTTCCTCATGGCCCAGGATCTTGTCCGGCTGCTGCAGCACCCTCTCCACATTCAGAATCTTGCCCTTCAACGGTAAGATCGCTTGGAAGTGCCTGTCTCTTCCCATCTTGGCCGAACCTCCGGCCGACTCACCCTCAACGATGTACAGCTCGGACTTGGCCGGGTCGCGCTCGGCGCAGTCTGCCAATTTCCCAGGCAGTGACGATCCGTCCAAGGCATTCTTGCGAATGACCAGGTCACGGGCCCGCTTGGCCGCTTCTCTGGCCTTCTGCGAAGTCAGGCATTTCTCTATCACCCGCTTGCTGTCGGTGGGGTTCTCTTCCAAATAGCGGTTCAAGCCCTCACTGACCACCGAGTCCACAATACCGCGGACCTCGGCGTTGCCCAGCTTAGTCTTGGTCTGCCCCTCAAACTGAGGGTCGGTCAGTTTAACGCTGATCACGGCGGCAAGTCCTTCACGGACGTCGTCACCGATCAGGTTTGCCTGGTCGTCTTTGATATATCCCTGCTTCCGAGCGAAGTCATTAATCACCCGGGTCAACGCAGTACGGAAGCCGGTCATGTGGGTGCCGCCCTCTTCTGTGTTAATACAATTGGCGAAAGAAAAAACCGTCTCAGTGAACGTGTCGTTGTATTGGATCGCGACCTCAACAGAGGTCTCCTCCAAGACCTTCTCGAAGTAGAAGGGACTCGACTGGACAGTCCTACGGTTGCGGTTGACGTTTCGGACCAGGTTGGCAATGCCGCCATCAAAGAAGTATGTCCGCTCGATATCGCCCTTACGCTTCTCCGTATGCCATTGGCTGCTGAAATCAATCTCCAAACCTTTGTTCAGATAAGCAATCTCTTTGAAATGGGAGATCAGCAAATCGAAATCATATTCGATGACCGGAAAAATCTCCGGGTCAGGTTTGAACGAGATAGTGGTCCCGTGCTCAGTTGTTTTCTCGCCCTTCGCCAGGTTACCGGTGGGTTTTCCCCGCACGTATTCCTGGCTGTACATCCAACCCTGGCGACGGACTTCAGCGCGCAGATCCGAAGACAACGCGTTCACTACCGACCCGCCGACCCCGTGCAGACCACCGGTGACCTTATAAGCGCCACCGCCGAATTTCCCGCCGGCGTGCAAGGTTGTCATCACAGTTTCCAGAGCGCTCTTGCCGGTCTTTTCGTGTTTGTCAATCGGAATGCCGCGCCCATTGTCGACCACCGTTATCCAGCCGTCCTCGGAGATAGAGATGTCAACGCGTTCGCAGTAACCGGCCATAGCCTCGTCGACCGCGTTATCCAGGATCTCATAGATCAGGTGGTGCAGGCCGCGTTGGTCGGTGCTTCCGATGTACATTCCAGGACGGACGCGCACGGCCTCCAAGCCCTCTAGGACCTGAATATCTTTGGCTGTATATTCGCCTGTTTGGGTTTGCGTCATGTTGTTAAATCACCATAGGTCACGGTTGGGTTTGACTAAGAAAATTCACGAGCGAAAATAGGGGTTCGAATCAATGGAGTCTGAAGCTGATTCAACTAAGCATATTATACCAGATTTGAGCCTAAATAGCCCTAATAATAGGCCTTCTGGAGCCTGGTTTTATGTCATGTCGAGACATGTTCCGGCCGATGGCGGAGATATCGTGCGTGGAGGGTTAACTCAACTCTAACTGAAACTCAATTAATTCCACGGTGTATAGATTAAATACTCAACTAATGTCTTG
>VFHF01000021.1 GCA_009392095.1 SAR202 cluster bacterium | reverse complement strand
TAAATCTTGGCGATGGGGGTTGGGCAGGAAAAAAGCGGCCACACTGAGGTAATAACGCCTTAGCCGCCGACGCCGATCAACCGCGCCGGCGCTCCGGGAACCGCCCGGACAACGGACCCAGCGAGACCAGCCAAATGCTTAGTGGACCTGAAAGAGAGCCAAAGCGAAACAATTGGGTTTCGGAACCTTAATTCGATGATGATGAAGTGGAGGAACTAGCATGGTACGAGACAATTCAGCAGCCTGGGAGCCCAGCAAAGACGTAGACAATACCTTTGAGATGGTCCAGGAGATCAACGCCGGTGCGCCCAATATCAAAGTGATGGGTATCGGCGGAGGCGGTAGCAACGCCGTCAGCCGGATGTTCAAAGACAAGCTGCCCGTGGTCGAATATTACGGCGTAAACACAGACGCCCAGCACCTTTTCCGCTGTGATGTTTCCCACCGGCTGGCCATCGGCCAAAACCTGACCCGGGGCTTGGGCTCAGGCGCCAATCCTGACCTGGGACGTCAGGCAGCCGAAGAGAGCCGCCACGACATCGAGAAAGCGCTCGAAGGCGCGGACATGGTCTTCCTGGCCGTGGGTATGGGCGGCGGCACCGGCACCGGAGCTTCCCCGGTGATCGCTCAGATCGCCAAAGAGTCCGGCGCTTTGACCGTGGCAGTGGTGAGCAGGCCCTTCTCATTTGAAGCCAACCACCGGAAAAAGAACGCGGAAGAGGGCATTGCCAGGCTCAAGGACCAAGTGGATACCTTGATCGTTATTGATAATGACCGGCTGCTACAGCTCAACTCCCAGGGTGAGCAGACCTACACCTGGGAGGATGCGTTGAAGATGGCCGACTCGGTCCTGCAACAGGGGATCCAGGCGATCGCCGAAGTTGTGACGGTTCCCGGTGAGATCAACGTGGACTTCGCCGATGTCCGGACCATATTGAACAACGCCGGACCGGCCTGGCTGGCTATCGGCCGGGGCAAGGGCGAGAACCGGGCCGTGGACGCGGCACGTCAGGCAACCAAGAGTCCCCTCTTGGACATCTCCATGGATGGCGCCCGCCGGATCCTGTTCGTTATCTCGGGCGGACCAACCCTGACCCTCCAGGAAGTCCAGGACGCCGCCAGAGTGATTCAGGACATGTCCGATCCAGACGCAAATATTATCTTCGGCACCTGCCGGGACGCCAAGCTGGATGATGAGATCAAAATCACGATGGTCGCTGCGTCCTTCCCGGTCATGGCCGAGAACCAGCAACTAAGGGAAGACGAACTGGAACGGTTACTCCAAGACGTCATCCCGCAATCGGAAGAAGAACTGGATGTGCCGAGCTTCCTGCGACGCCAGTCCAGTAACAAGAACAGGGGCTTTTTCCGATAAAATCCGTCCATAGCGCAAAGGCTCCCGGAATCACCGGACGTGCTCGGGTGTAAAGATGGAATCGCTAGATTAGTAGCGGCGCCGCACCGGGTCGGGAGCCCATTAAAAACTGAGTAATGTTCTCGGAGGCCTCAGCGCACTAATCTCCCTTATCACAGCAAACCAACCAGGCGCCGGGAATCATCTAACGACCGTCCTTCTTAATCGAAGGGCGGTCTTTTTTTGTGTCTTGAATTCCTAGCTTTGTGTAGCCGATACACAACGTCATATGAATTACGAAATCCGATAGGGATTGACAAGTTAATTATCGGTATTTACACTCAAGGCACTATAGATAGTATGTTTAGTTAACAATAACACTATATATAGTGTTTAATACGAATTTAAGAAAAGTATAAAAACAACCCCAAAATGCACTGCCCATTCTGTGGTCATCCCCATTCCAAAGTCACCGACTCCCGGGTGGTCGAAAGCGGCATCCGGCGGCGGCGCGAGTGCCAAAGTTGTGAGCTGCGGTTCACTACTTACGAAAGAGTCCAGGCGGCTCCCCTGATGGTGTCCAAGCAGGACAACCGGAGAGAGGAGTTCAACCGCGAAAAACTTATATCGGGGATCAGGAAAGCCTGCACCAAGAGGCCCGTAGCTTCTCGGACGGTGGACAAGATGGTTGAAGACATAGAGGCCGAATTACAACACATGGGTACCGGGGAGGTTTCGACCACCGTGCTCGGCACCATGGTAATGGAGCGGCTTCGGGACTTGGACCGGGTGGCGTACATCCGCTATGCCAGCGTCTACCGCTCCTTCCAGGACATAGAGAGTTTTGAAGAGGCGGTCCGGGACTTGAGGGACGAGTCCCAATTGCCTCTTCTAGACATGCCGCCGGCCCTACCCAAGAAAGGGCGCCGGCGTTCCGTTGGACCCGAGGTGGAATTTCGGCCGGCCCGGGAAAAACGGACGGCAAAAAAGAACCAGGGCGGTCTGCAAAACGGCAGCCCTCAACCGGGACTGATTGATCAAGAGTAGGTCCAAGTAGATACAAGGCATATAGAAATACGGCAAATCCGGAAGCACTATTCACAGATTCCATCAAGGAGACCCAAAATGAACGGCAGCTTGCAATATTCAGTCTTGACCAGACTCTTGACCCTCAACAACCAGGTCCATGACCTGGAGAACCAGATGTTGGTGGAGATGGTTCCAATCGGCGCCAGGGGCGCGATGATTTCCAGCCAGATGGCATCCGGCAGCCGCATCGCCGAGATCCAAGAAGAGATTGACAGGACCACGCGGGCGAGCTTGGCCACCTGCTGGTTGGGGAATTCGGATTCCGAGGACGAAGAATACGAACGTTAATCCCTGATATAAGGTGATAAGGATGTACCGGTATTTGTTGGGTTGGCGTGATTATGTTGGGCGGGTTTTAACCCGCCCGTCCTTATTCATACGGCGATAAACCTCGAAACAATGTTTCCACTACTTCGCCATGACCTACCGCCAACTTGTCGAAAAAATGACTTTAATCAGCCCATCTACTTAGTTTTTTTGGAAAATCGTAACACCGATATTCCAGCTATTTTTTCCGCTTAATTTCCTCTTGAAACGGAACGGCCATTTGCCGGAATTTGCAGTTTTCGGCCCGCAATATTC
>VFHF01000020.1 GCA_009392095.1 SAR202 cluster bacterium | reverse complement strand
CGGCTTCCCCGGGATTTACGATCACCGTCCGCAGTAGGTGTGGAGAGCGTCGTACGCCGGGAATTTTCGTTGCGTCTTGTTCGTGGTCGTCTTGGTAGTAGATAGACCCCCTCCACTCTGCTGCGCCATGGCCCATTAATCTCCTGAAATCCTACCACCCGCCTTTGGGGGCGCTGCCTCCTTATGAACGTTGACATAGCCGGGAATCCTAGAGAAGATGTACAACGTTTGGAGAGGAGAACGTTAATGCACTGCGGAGTAATGGTAACCGGGTACAACCAAGGCGACTGGGGTCGGCTCATGAAAGAAGAATATGACCGCCCGCCGGAAGTCTCGGACGCCGAAAATATGGACAATACCCTCTACATGGGGGACCTTGTCGAGCCCTTGGGCTTCGATTCGATCTGGGCGACCGAACACTACGGTTCCGCCTACTCGATGCAGCCGAACCCGCTTCAATATCTGGCATTCTGGGCAGGGCGGACCAATCGGGTTGATATGGGAACTGCCGTGATCGTGGCGCCGTGGTGGAACCCAGTGCGCCTGGCCCATGAGATATCCATGCTGGACATCTTATTGCGGGGCCGGCGTCTTCACCTTGGTATCGGCCGCGGCATCGCTCCCCACGAATACGCTTCCCTCGGCTACCCGCTGGAGCAATCCCACAAATACTTCTACGATGTTATCAACGCAATCAAGGCTGCCGACGGCGCCGAGCGTTTCGAGTTCCACGGCGAGGTGTACGACATCCCGCCGACCACCATACGGCCTCAGGCGCGACATAAAGGCGACCTGACCAAGGACATCAAAGTTGCGTTCACCACCAAGGCGTCAGCCCAGATGGCGGCTGAGAACGGTCTTGGGCAGATGTTTGTCTCGGGTGCGGACCTCAACGAGATGACCACTCAGGTGCAGATGTTCAACACGATCCGGAGCGAGCTCGGGCTTCCGCCGGACCAGCCGACCACTCTGTTGTGGATGTACTGCGCCGAGACCGAGGAGGAAGCGGAAGAGGGCTGGGAATACTTCTACGATCAGCTTACCGCCGCGCAGCACCATTACTTCGAATGGAACAATCCCGGCTTCGACGGCATCCACGGCTACGAGGAGTACCTTGAGCGCCAGACCGCCGATATCGGGACGGCAGACGCCGGTTTCGCGGCCCGCCGTGGGACCATGCCCATCGGCACCCCGGACCAGATCATCGAAAAGATCAAAAGACTGCAGGAGACCATCAGCCTAGAAAAGATCGTGGTGCACGTCTTCTATGGCGGTATGCCCAGAGACAAGGCTGAAAAGAGCCTTCGGCTCTTCGCCGAGAGAGTTCTCCCTGCGGTGCAAGCCATGCCCACGCCGATAAATCCCATGTCTTTGGGTGATCTGGTACGCTGAACATCAAGTTTATAGCGTTGATCTATCCCCATCTGGGCCAAACGTCTGCCGGGATGCCAAACAGGTGCTTGCCTAGCCACTCTCTTACCAAGTCAGGGGTTTGGTTGGCCACCAATGTTCCCATGCGTACATCCCGGTAGTACCTCTCTAAATCGTCGTTTTCAAAGAGGCCGTGAACGCCACTGACCGCGAATAGCCCGTCCACCGCCTTCTGGGCATTCTCATTAGCCACCAAGCTGTCCATCGACAAACGTACCGAATCGTCCGGCGTGAATGGCACGTCCGATGCGGGTTTGGCAGTTACAGCTCTAGCTTCTTGTTAGAGGAGAGAGCGGGCTGACTCGATGTACATGGCCGCATCGGAGACGGCGGACTGGTTCCCAGGAATGCTGGCATGTTTACCGCCGCCTAATGTCATATTTCGTCCCGTGGCGAACTCGATTGTACTATCCAGAGCCGCTTAGGCGACCCCAACATTATTGGTCCTGTAACAAGCCTTCCAGCGGCCAGGCCGGCAGCTTGCAGGGCTGCCGGCGCCGCACCTACCCAGGTCTTACCAGGGGCGGGCCGCGTGAACACAGCAGCACGCTCGTCCGGGAAGAAGACTTGGTCGAGCACCACGTCATTGCTCATCGTCGCCCGTAAGGACATGGCCTGCCAGGTGTTTTCGATGCGAACTCCGTCATCGTCCAGCGGTACGATCAAACATCGGCCATCGGGCCCGGTTGGGCTTTGGTCTGTTGGAGCACCCTGCACCTTGGTAATAAGTAGGACCCAGCGGCATCGGTGAGAAAAGCTGATGAAAGGCCACCGTCCGGAGGCGGCATAGCCGCCAGGAGAGGCCTTGGTCTCGGCTTTTGTTAGTGCCGCCCATGGCGCGGGGGATACTCATGGAAAGAAATCCCGATCGGTGTAATTCCTTTACCGCCTCAACCGGGATTTCTCTGGGTCTATCGACAGCTAACGCCCGCTCTTTGAGCACGGCCGCCACTTTATACGCACACCCAATGATTACGCTACTAGCTTCCGAGGCCGGCCGGTTCACTGGGTGCTTGTTCTCGGCCATATGGACCTCATTTCGCCCGCAATGGCCAGGCGTTAATGGATGACTGAGGCTGGGGTGGGCTCTATCCGTGTTACCACAATCTTGTCCCGGTCCAACATCTCCGGAATCTTGGGGGCGATATTATTTACCCATTCGTCGCTTTGATAGACGGCTTCGTATAGGCGTTCGCGTTCGCGTTCGGATTCGAATCGGCGTATCCACACATAAAGGTTTTCATCCTGTTCTCCAACGAAGCTGCCTACGATCACCATCCCCTTGGATACTTGGAAAGGGATGATTACCTCCTCCATGAACTTCACCCAATTGTTTCGTTGGCTGGGATGAGTCGTGTATTGCCTGAGTTCTAAAAACATCTCTTTCTCCTGTTAATTGCGAGCGCTGCCGGTCTGGGGCTGATTGACCCGGGCCAATATTATCACCGCAGTCCTTTAGTATCAGCCAACGAATGTTGACTTTACCGCCGTGA
>VFHF01000019.1 GCA_009392095.1 SAR202 cluster bacterium | reverse complement strand
AGCATCTGGCTACTTCCGACCGCGGGGTTATTCTTTTTCGGCAGCAACTGCGGAGAGGGATTCAAGCAGTCCGCGAAGGACGAGAACCGGACGGCCTGCTAAAACAATCTGCGTCCGTTATACCAACATACGCCAACGATACAGTAATTCGACTCCCGGAAGCCGACACCCCGGGAGAAGACAAACTGCTTATGAAGGAAACCGGACTACGGCTTGCCAAGGAGTACCTAAAAAATCCGCCCCTGATGGGTTAACGGCTCACCTTTCATAAGCGCCTCGAAGACTTCCTGTGCGGTCGCCGCTTCCCAGTGCCAACCCCGCCAATGTTCAATCGAACATTCGAAGCGGTTGGCATATTCGAGTTCCCAATACTGAATTGCCTACCAAGGAGCCGGAATGATTTACGAAGTCCGTACCTACGTATTGACGCCGGAGTCGGTGCCCGAGTTCGAAGAGAGCTTTGCTAGCTCTCTTCCTCACCGAGAAAAATATTCGAAGTTGGCGGCATTCTGGCACACTGAAGTGGGACCGCTAAACCAAGTCATTCATGTCTGGCCCTACGATTCCCCTGAAGAGCGCATTCGTATCCGGGCCGAAGCCAGCAACGATCCACACTGGCCGCCCTCTAATGACCCGGATATATTTGTGAGCATGGCATCGGAAATCTTCATACCCGCGCCCTTTATGAGGCCAATGGGCGGGGGCCAGACCCTGGGAAACATCTACGAAATGCGAACCTACACGCTCAAAACCGGGACATTACCAGAAATACTGAGGCGCTGGGGGGACTCTGTGCCTCACCGTGAAAAATATTCACCAATGGCTGCCGCTATGTATACCGAGCTTGACGGCCTGAACAAGTGGGTACATATCTGGCCCTATAAAGACATGCAAGAGCGCGACCAGATCCGGGCGGAAGCCTTAGAAAGTCCCCACTGGCCGCCCGGCACAGGGAAGTTGTTGGTCAGTATGGAGAACAAGATAATGGTGCCCTCTTCATTTTCACCAATGCGCTAGCGAAGGCACCCCGGTGCCGTCCCGATGTGGGGTGTCGCTGAAACAAGAGAAGCCCTGCTGCTGAAGGGGCTTCTCTAATCAATGATTGGAGCGCCCAACATGCGTCATTGCAACACCCCTGGCAATCTCTCCCCGAACAGTGATGCCGTCTCGAAAGCGTTGGCTAGTTGAAGTACACCGAAGTCGTCGTGGTGGCGCCCCACGATCTGTAAGCCCACTGGAAGTCCCTCAGGAGTGAACCCGCACGGCACGGATGCCGCTGGCAGACCAAGCGAACTGATGTAGTAGCATGACTTCATCCAATCAATGTATGTCTCCATCTGCACGCCGTTGATTTCGGTCGGATACTCGATTGTGACGTCGAACGGCGGAACCTGATTCACCGGCATAACCATAAACTCATAAGTCTCCATGAAGGCACGAACACGGTTAAAGTATGTGGTTCGCATCTCCTCCGCCCTACCGACAATGCTTGCTGTTAGTTTCAAACCGGCCTCAATTTCGCTGATCACTGTGTCCTTGATCAAGCCGCGGTGCTCTTTTAGCAATTCTGCCCTGAGAGACGCTGCTCTCCACGCTCGCAGTGTCTTGAACACCTCGTCTGCGTTGCTGAAATCCGGTGCGGCCTGGTCGACTACACAGCCAAGCGATTCCAACACGCCTACGGTGGTCTCAATTATCGAGACGACTCTCGCATCTATCGGAAGACCGTTGAGGTCGGGTACGTATGCGATTCTCACTCCCGTGAAGTCTCTTCCGAGGGGGGCAGCAAAAGTTGCCCCGGGCTGGTCGATGGATATCGGGGAGCGATTGTCTGGCCCCGCTATGGCGCTTAGATAGAGAGCAACGTCCCCCACTGTACGTGCCATTGGACCCTGAACGCTGAGCGTGTCCCACCCCAATGGCGAAACAGCTGGCACCCGTCCCGGGGACGGGCGAAATCCGACCACGTTGTTGAAGTTAGCTGGATTTCGCAGTGACCCGCCGAGGTCGGTCCCATCAGCGATTGGCAGCATTCTACAGGCGAGCGAGACTCCCGCACCACCGCTGCTTCCGCCGCATGTCTTTGAGGTGTCATACGGATTAAGTGTTGCGCCGAATACGGTGTTAAATGTCTGAGAACCGGCACCGAACTCCGGGGTATTCGTTTTGCCAATGATTATGGCGCCGGCTTGCTTGGTTCGCTCGACAATTATCGCATCCTGATTGGGAACGTTGTCCTTGAATATGGGAGAGCCGAACGTAGTACGCATACCCTTGGTTGGAGTGAGGTCCTTCACCGCGGTGGGAAGTCCGTGAAGTGGGCCAATATATTCGCCTTTAGCAATCGCTGCGTCCGCCGCTTTGGCACTGTCCATCGCCCGGTCCGAGTGAAGAGTGATGATCGCGTTGACGGTTGAGTTGACACGCTCGATCTGCATCAAGTGCGCATCCATGACCTCGACTGCTGACAGTTCGCGATTGTGAATCTTTTCTCGGATTTCTCTGGCGGTCAGGTAACAGATTTCGTTGTACGGCATTTGATTATCCTTTGACCAAGTTTGAGTGAATTCGGCGGTCGAGCCGGGAAACCCTTCACGACTCCTGTTAACAGATAAACGGTGGCGATGATGAGTCCGTGCCCGAAGCAGTATCATCGGTTATTCTGGTTTGGTTCGAGCCGCTGAGGTGCATGACCTAGATATCTTCGTTCCAGTTCCGAACGGAGATTAACATGTCATTCTCCGGCTGCACATACCCCTACCCTTACAGTACCCACCCCCTATGCTTCCCGACGGGGGTGTTGCTGAAACAAGAAAAGCCCCACTCGTTTGAGGAGGGCTTCTTTCATGGGATTTAGCCATTCATTGACGGGGGGTGCGAAGCACAACGGTTTTCAAGACCGTCGCTTTCGTCCACTCAGCCAT
>VFHF01000018.1 GCA_009392095.1 SAR202 cluster bacterium | reverse complement strand
CCATGGCTGTGTTCAGGCTGGCTTTTGCGATGCCCAGGGCCACTGTTGAGAACCCCGATGCAAACAGCAACGTGAGTGGAATGTTATATACCGGCCCATCTTCACGCATCGGACCAACCGGGTCATAGGTGTGGCATTCGGGCACGAACAGACCGTCGGCTTCGAAGCTGAAACTGGCGGTGCCACGCAGGCCATGCACCGGCCAGAAGTCCACGAAATTAACCTCGTCCTTGGGCATCAACATGATGCGGTGTCCCTCCTGGCCAAAGCTTGGCGTCGGTGCTTCTCCCGGCTGAACGATTGGCGCCCGCGCCGCCACCCAGGTTGCGTGGGAAATGCCGCTGCTGAAATTCCACCGCCCAGTGAGCAGGTAGCCACCGTCGCAGCGGACGGCCTTCACGTCAGAAGTGGGCGGCCCGTTGGTCACCACCGCCTGGCTTTCGGAATAAATCTCTTCCGCGGCATCCGGAGACATTCGCAAAGCGTTCGTGGAATGGACGTTATTCTGGTTGATGCACCAGGCCGTGCTACCGTCCACGTCCGCGAAGATCTCCAGTATGCGCAAAAAATCTAGGTGGTCTAGCTCAGCGCCGCCCAACGACTTTGGCAACAGCAGTCGGAAAAAGCCTTTGTCGGCGATCTCGCCCGCCAGTTCGGCGGGAATCTGCCGTTCTAGGTCTATCTGGTCAGCCTGTGCCGCCACTCGCTCCACCAGTTCGTGAGCGGTGTCGAGATAGTATTCAACGTCGTGCTGGGGTAATTCCGTCATGTTTTCACTCTTCATATCCGTGCTTTAGCCATCGGAACCTCCCTTCGTGAGTCTGCTGAATCAGGCTCAATGGCAAGGGAGACCGCCAGCAAATCTTAGCCTATCTCCGCGCCATGTCAAACATATACCCGGCACTTGCGAGCTTGGTCCGCAGGCTTGCTCCGGTGTCTTCCCCCTTTTACAATGCTGGCCTAATCGCATCATTTTCGGTTCGCCAGCTGAACGTAAAAACGGCGTAGCGTAATCCATCCCAAACCGCAAGGAAGACGCATGGCTAATCAGGTTTTAGCCCCAGAACAACTGCTCCGAAAAGCCTCGGACATGGTCCCCGTTCTCAAAGACAGGGCGGCGGCAACGGAAGTGCTTCGCCGGATCCCCGATGAATCTGTTCAAGACCTGCTGGCGTCTAGGCTGCATCTGATTGGGGTTCCGGAGCGGTTTGGAGGTCTCAACGTTGATTATGGACTGATGCTGGAGGTCGGCGCGGTACTAGGCAGCGGCTGCGGATCCACCTCCTGGTGTTATTCCATCTGGGCGGCCCACTCTTGGTTGGTGGGCTTCTGGCCGCTTGAGGCACAAAAGGAAGTTTTCGGAAACGGCGCCGATACCTTGGTCTCCAGCTCGTTGAATGCGGGCAGATCCACTTTGGAAAGAGTGACCGGCGGGTTCCGGCTTGCCGGGCGTTGGGAGTTCTCCAGTGGGAGTGGTGCTGCAGGTTGGGTGATGGTGGGTGCGCTCTGTCCTGAAGGTCTGGTCTGGGCACTCGTGCCGCGTTCCGATTATGAGATCGTCGATACTTGGTTCGTCTCCGGCCTTCGAGGCACCGGCAGCAACGACATCGTTGTCAAAGACGTATTTGTCCCTGATCACCGAGTGCTAGTTGTTGACCAAGCTGGAGACGAAGACCAGACCGCATGGGAGTTACACCGGCAAGACCGCTACCGCCTGCCGGTCCGGGTATTGCTGGGATGGGACTTGGTCGCTCCGATGATTGGCATCGCCCAGGGGACGATAAACGAGTTCACCAACCTGCTCTCCGGCACTTCCGGGTCTGGCAGGACAGCGGAGTCGGAAGGCGTCCAATTGCGACTATCCCAAGCGTCCGCAGAATTGGACGCCGCCCGCGCTCTGATGAGGGCAGATATTCGGGAGACCCTAAAGAAGGCCGGGAACGGTGATGGGTTCAGCACGCTGGAGCGGGCCCGTTTCCGGCGGGACAAGGCGTTCGTCGCCCAGCTCTGTTTGAGTTCGGTCAACCGGCTGTTCGAATTCAGCGGCGGCCACGCCATCTTCGAGTCTGGCTCACTGCAGCGATTCCACCGGGATATTCAGGCCGCGGTCCGTCGCGATGGGTACATCATGGAGTTGGGCGGGCTGCAATATGGGCGTGTTGTCCTTGGGCTGGAACCCAACGGAAGACTATAATATTTCTAACCTGCCCTGCCTCGGCGCTCAATCTCGGCTTGCAGCAGTCGCACGGCAACCGTCGCGTAGGCGATGTATTGATTGGCGGGCAGATCCAACTCAGTGAACCGCTCCACCTGGTCAACCGCGTCAGGCCCGTCGGGCCCCGCGATATTCATGAGGCCCAATTCGGAGATCTGTCCGTCCTGCAAAATCACCACACACCCTAATTCAGGCGTGGGTTGGACGCCGGAGCCGGAAGGCAGTTCCAACTCGACGGCCTGGAGCGTGCTCATGCCGAAGAATCCGGGGAAAGGGCGTAGCTGGGATGCCAACGCGGCCACCGTCGCCCGGAGACGGTCTGCGGTCGCTCGGGCGTGATCTTCAGGCGAAGCCTGGTGCGTAGAATTGGAGGCGGACGGTTCTTTGGAGGAGGCCATGGCCAACCAATTCTAAACCTCTGGATAGCCCCAAGCCAATTGACACTGTGAAACAGCCGCGATTACCATAAACTAGTCGAGATTCCCTCGAGAAGTCGGGGGGCCGCTCGACTTTTTATCGAGGCTCACCCTGGCGGCTGGCCGGGTGGTCTCCAGGTGGCACCGTAGCTCAGTGGTTAGAGCGGGCGCTTCATAAGCGCTAGGTCACTGGTTCGAACCCAGTCGGTGCCACCATACCCAGCTTCGTTGTCGGCGGGCGGAGTGTTAACACTCTCTTCCTCACTGTTGACAAAAGTGTTAACAACCCCC
>VFHF01000017.1 GCA_009392095.1 SAR202 cluster bacterium | reverse complement strand
GGATGGCTACGAAGAGACCGTCCAGCACGGCATGCCCACACACGTCATCCCGTTGACAACCTACCCGGTGGCCTACAGCAAGATGCCTCTGGCGTTCGCCGGATTGGCTTCCCAAAAGAACTACATGACCGTCTAACTGATGAATATCTACAGAGACCCGGCGGACGAGGAATGGTTCGTCAGACACTACAAGGCCACCGGCCAAAAGCTGAACATGGGCAAGTCTTGCGTCCGGTTAAAAACGCTGGATGATCTGCCCATAGACTTGATCGGAGAAGCCATCGCCCGCACTCCGGTCGATTCTTATATCCAGATCTACGAGACCGCCAAAGGGATAAATTAACGGGTACAAGTCCCGAGAATCCGTCCCGGAATCAATCGACCGTTTACGGAAGTTGCGGAATCTCTTCAGGCAGATAATGGGTCGCCCGAAAGACCCTGTTGACCACTGCATTCTCGGTATCTTCATGGTAATGGGGGTTGATGTACTCCCAGACGATGTCGCCCTCCGGTGTGACCTGGAACATGCGGCCGAACATACCTTCTGTGATTAGCGTATTGCCGTTAGGCAGTCGTCTTGCTCCAGAGATGTAGGGGCTGAAGAAGTTATAGGCCGGATTATCGAAGTATTCCCACACGGTCCGGTTAGACTTGGGGTCGACTTCAATCACTCTGGAGAATGGCAGCGGATGGTGGTCGCTATGGGAGCCGTTGTCATAGACCAAAATGTTCCCGTTGGACAGCAGGCTCGGGTCATGCTGCTGGGCTAGCGCCTCTCCACCAAGTCTCCAGACTATCTCTCCGGTGCCCTTGTCGATGATTCCGATGGTCGAGAGGTTCCGGAAGCTGAACATGACCCGGTCGCCCGAGAGCGGAACAACGGTGTTGCCATGGCTCCACTCGTCCCGCGAGTCGTTAAACGTGATGATGTCACGCTTTGGATCCAGGTGCTCCATAGCATGCCACTCCCAAATTCGCTTACCCGAGGCGTCTACTTCCACGATCACGTCCGCCCACATCCCGTTCTCGCCCGTCACCGGGTTCCCGCCTTTGACCTGGGCCGCCAGTCCTTCCGGCACCCGCTCAACTGTCAGGTAGATAGCCCCGCCCGACTCGGTCCGCCTGGCATCGTGGTGATGGTCAATGTCGCGGTGCTCCCAAACCTTATTCCCATTCCAGTCAACCTCCATCATGACACCGCCCTTGAACCGCTTCCAAGACTGGAACCGGTCCCACATTTCATCCCGTAACTTTCCACCGTAGAACAAGTTGCCGTTGGGCAGCAAGTAGCCGTAGAGGCCGGGCGGGTCGGGCATCGCCCAATGGTGCACTTCTTCTCCGTCCAAGCTGAGCAGGTAAACATCTCCTGGCCCGTTCATAGGGGCGTAGAGGGTGTAGCCGGGACAGGCCCGCTCCCGGTCAAGGGCGGTCAGCCCGGTCTTGGTGCTTCGCCGCCGAGTTTGGTCATCTATGGTCATTTCATTATCCAATCATTAGATTAGGGAATTGCTCACTTGCCCCGGAAGGTTATCGGCAAGTGGGCTAGAGACCGAATTGAGTTGTTGGGACGCCAAACGGTCTCCCCGGCAAGTTCAATGGACTCAACTTTCTTTGCGATGGACATTAGCACAGCGTAGCCTTCAGCACGCGCCACATTCTGACCGACGCAGGCGTGGACTCCAACCCCGAGGGCCAGATGCTGAGACGGACGGCGGTCTATATCGAATTTGTCTGGCTCCGGCCAATGATTCTCGTCTCGATTTGCTGCTGCCAAGACACACAGTATCTTTGTGCCTTCGGCGATCTTGATCCCGCTGACTTCGGTTACCACGTTCGCCGTGCGGTAAAATGAATGCACCGGTGAGGTAAAACGCATCGTTTCTTCGAAGGCCCAGCGTGCTTTATCGGGTTTGGCCTTTAGGAGATCGAACTGGTCTGGGTTGTTGGCTAGGCACCAGATAGCGCTGCCGAGGGCAGTAACCGTGGTGTCGACTCCGGCCGATAATAGCGAGCGGACCAATAATCCGGCTTCTTCTTCAGTTATTTCACCAGTATCGGATGCAGCGTATATCGTCGAACCGAAGCCATCCAGTGTAAGTTGTTCCCGCTGGCATCGCTCCATGATCCAGGGAACGACCTCGGGACCTTTCGCCATAGCGTTACGGCGAAGTTCATTATTCGGGCCTAATGCGTTGAACACCATCTCGCCATAATCAACCAGACGCTGGCGATCAGTTTCCCGCAATCCTACAGCCTCTGGGAACACTGTCGTGGGGTAGGTCTCAGCCAGCTCTTCCATTGCTTCGAAGGTACCCTTCTCTAGAAGCCCGTCAATCAGTTTGTCTGCCGCCGTACTGTATGTCTCCTTTTGATTCGCCACGGACCTGGGAGAGAGTGCGCGTTCGATTACCGCCCGCGTCCTAGTGTGCTCGGGAGGGTCAACTTCTAAAACTATGCTCAGCGGCCGCCATGGTTCCTCCAGGTTGAAGTCTTGGATTCCGACTCCGCGAGATGAGACGAACCGCTCCCAATCTGAGAATACTTCCTTGGTCTCTTCGTATCGTCCGCAGGTCAAGATTGAATATTTTGGGATGTAAGCAAAGGGACCTTTCGAGCGTAACTCCGCGTAGTAGTCCAATGGGTCGGCTAGCACCGCCGGATCATAGGGGTCGACATCCCACACAGGCACATCCGCAGGAACCTCGATCTCTTTATGGCCTTCTAGCATCTTGCGCTACCTCCAATCCTAAGAGGGTCAGGTCCAGCCCTGGCAGAACTCTATGATACCCGTTCCGGGAGTCCGGCCATTTGAGGAAGCCAGTTCAACCCCACGCTCGTCTGCCCAATGACCTTTTTACGGCCTCGACATAACTCACACCCGTCTCACGCTACCTATCAGCCAGATTGGTAAATATTGA
>VFHF01000016.1 GCA_009392095.1 SAR202 cluster bacterium | reverse complement strand
CCAGCGAAAGCGAATGCTTCGTTTACGATCAGTCCCAGCTTGTCCGCGGTTTCGCGGTGGTCGGCCAATTGCTCGGACGTCCACTGCTGAGTTGCGTATTGCATCAGGTCGGCGGAAGAGACCACCTCAGGGCCAAGGCTGCGGACCAACTCGATCGTGCCGGCGTCCACGCGTGAGACACGCGGCAGGGTGTTCTCTGGGGAATATTCCATGGCAATTTTATTAGCCCCTGAAAGAAGTTCCCGTAGAGCGGCGAGCATCGAATCGCGGCTGCTGTAGACCGAGACCGCGACTCCGGAATCTGCGAACTTGCCGGCATCCACATGATGCACTAGCAGTGTTGGTTCACCCTGAGCGGGAAGGTAGAAATAACAGGGCCGGGTGACATGCCCTGATGCCGAGATGACCAGCCAGAATACCGGGTTAGCTTGGCGATAGTCGTAGACAAGCCAGCCAGGGATGCCCTCCTGGGTCAAATATTCCTGTGCCGTGTCGTAGATCAGTTGTTGTTCCATCAGAAAATCTGCAGGCCGCCTAGTTGATCGTTTGCCGCATTCCGCCGTCCAGCACCACGCTGGAGCCGGTGATGTAAGAGGCCCGGTCAGACGCCAAGAATGCGACCAGATCGCCCACTTCCTCGGGTTTGCCAAGCCGGCCCATGGGAATTGTGCCGACGGTGTCACGCATCAGCTCATCGAACACTTTTCCTGACTCCTGGGCCTCGGTCTCTACGGACGAGGTCAAATAATCGGTTTGCACCGGGCCCGAGACCAGGTTGTTGACCGTGATATTAAATGGGGCCAGTTCGTTGGACAGCATCTTGGAATAGCCGACCAAAGCCAATTGTGAGGCGGCGGACAGAGCGGTTCCGTTGGCCGAATTTCGGCCCAGGGATGGCAGCAGGTGGACGATGCGTCCCCAACGCTGTTGTTTCATGTATGGGATGACTTCTCGGGCGAACCTGACTGCGCTGAGAAAGTTCTCATCCAGGGCGGTCATGATGGTTTCGTCGTTGAATTCGGAGGGGCGTCCTGGTGGGCCGTAACCCATGTGGGTGACCAGGATGCCGATCTGGCCGAACCGGTTGAAGGTGTCGCGCACCACGCGCCTGATGTCCCGTGCGACAGAAAGGTCGGCAGGGATGGCCAAGACATGTTGCTGGGAACCTACGCGGGCCAGTTCGATCTCCGTGTGGCGAAGGTCGGACTCTGTCCGGGCGCTGATCGCCACGTTGGCCCCTTCCTGGGCGAATGCCAGGGCGATGGCCCGGCCCATGCCCCTGCTGGAGCCTCCGATGATGGCAACCCGGTCTTTAAGTCCCAAGTCCATGACCGTTCAACCTCCCGGGTCTAAGGTTCGGGGAGCTCCTGAGTGTGTGGGCTTTCTATCGTAAGACCCTGGAACACCGGCCAGACTACCACGCCGATTTATTCTGCACAATTACCCCGCCGAGCCTGGTTCGGCCAATCGCACGCCAGTCTGTAGCAGACTAGATGACCTCTTGGCTTTTTAGCTCCTCGATCTCGGCGGATGAGAATCCCAGGTCCTGCAGCACTTCCTGATTGTGCTCTCCCAAGAGCGGCGGGGGCCGGTCTAGTCCGCCGGGAGTGCGGGAGAACTTCAGTGGCAAGCCGGTCTGCTTGATATTGCCCAGAGTCGGGTGAGACATCTCCACGAACATCTCTCTTGATAGCAACTGCGGGTCAGAGAAAACGTCGGCCAGATCGTTGATGGGGCCGCAGGGGACGTTCACCGCTTGGAGCTTCCCCACCCAGTAGGCGACCGGCTGTTTGATGAATATCTCTTGCAGCAAGGGCACAATCTTGCTCCGGTTCTGCGCCCGCTCCACGTTGGTTGTATAATCCGGGCTCTCCCTCAGCTCTGGCATCTCCATGCCCTCGCAGAACCGATCCCAGATCCGCTCCGAGCCCACAGCCAGGTTGAGATACTTATTGTCTTGGCACATGAACCCTTGGTAGGGCACCAGGTTGGGATGGGCCGCGCCCAAACGTTTGGGCGCCTCTCCGGTGGCGAAGAAATTGGCCGCCTGATATGTGAGCCAAGCCACCTGGGCGTCCATCATTGAGATGTCGATGTACTGGCCCTGGCCCTCGCCTTCATGCGACCGGTTGTGGATAGCGGCCATGACCGCGAACGCCGCCCACATTCCGGCGCCGATATCGGCCACCGCGATACCCACCTTTTGGGGATCGCCGTCGGGCTCGCCGGTGATGCTCATCAAGCCGCTGATGCCCTGCATGATCTGGTCGTAGGCCGGCCGGCTCTTGTAGGGCCCGGTCTGGCCGAACCCGGATATGGAGCAGAAGACGATGCCGGGATTGACGGTTTTCACCGCGTCGTAGCCTAGGCCGAACCGGTCCATCACGCCTGGGGTGAAGTTCTCCACCACAACGTCGGCGTTCTTGGCCAGGTCCAAGAAAATCTGCCGGGCTTTTTCCTCTTTGAAATTGAGGGTCAAGCTCCGTTTGTTCCGGTTTATCGATAGAAAATAGGCGCTTTCTTCGCCAATGAACGGAGGGCCCCATGTTCGAGTGTCGTCGCCGGAACCTGGAATCTCGATCTTGATCACATCGGCGCCGTAGTCTCCCAGCATCAGTGTGCAGAATGGTCCGGCCAGTGCCCGGGTCAGGTCCAACACCCTGATCCCCTCAAGTGGTTTCATGCTTCAGTTATCTCCTTGCGTGGCGAGCTAGGCCAACGGTGGTAGTTGGTAGACGCACCAGACCGCGCGCCAGACCATTTGACTTCAAACGAGCCTGGGTTGGGCCCTCGACTGTTGCCAAATATTACCACAGCCCGGACTTAGTCAGCCTGATATTGGAGACGGAAGTACTGCTCCAAGAGGCGGCCTTGAAAGATGGTAAACCAACGGGGCCAAGTGGTATCAC
>VFHF01000015.1 GCA_009392095.1 SAR202 cluster bacterium | reverse complement strand
CCGTTCTTGCACGGTGCGCCCTGGCTCAAGCGCCAGTTCCTAGAGAAGTAGCTTCTTGGTTTTATGACACGATTCTGTCAGGAAACGCACCACTTCGGCCAGTCGCGAATTTGGGAATGCCCGAGAATGGCAAGTAGGAGATCAATCATTCCCAGGAATGATGCATACTAAAAGCTCAGTTTCATCATCAATAGCCGTGTGGTAGGCTGGGCGGTGCAATCCCACGAGGAGACCACCCATGATTATTGACACCCACACCCATGTAGTTAGCAGCAACAAGGCCAAGCACCCGCTCGATCCCGGCGCGCGAGGCTGGTCCACCGAGGTCAGCAACGACGTCGAAGACCTGATCAAAGAGATGGATGACGCCGGCGTGGAATGCGCCACTCTGGTGCAGCCCAATGCTACCTACGGTCTGGACAACATATACCAGTGCGACAGCGCCAAGCTTTACTCCCCGCGCACAGTCTCGGTTGGTATCTTGGATCCGGCTGCCTCCGATGCCGCGGAAAAGCTCTCTTATTGGGTCAACGAGCACGGCATGAACGGCGTGCGCCTTCAGAGCCAAGCTGAGCCAGACGATCCCAGTTGCGACGCGATCTGGGAGCGGGCGGAAGCCCTCGGCGTCCCCATATCCATCGGCGGAGGCGGCCAGCCGGACAAGGTCAACCGGATGCGGAATATCGGCGCCCGCCATCCCAGCGTTCTCTTCGCACCAGACCATTTCGCCGGTTGGAGTGGGTCCGATGACAAGCCTGCCATGACGGCGGCGCTGGAAGAGATGGCCAAGCTACCCAACGCGCACCTGCGCATCTCCAGCACAAGCTTGGGGCCATACGCTGACTTGAGCGCCGCCGATAAAGACCTATTCAGGCAAGTGATTAGGGCGTTCACGCCGCAGCGGGTCATGTGGGGGTCCAACTTCCCATCGTCTCGCGATGGCGGTTACATCGGGCAAGTGAAGCTCGGTCAAACGGCCCTGCCCTGGCTCTCGGACGACGACCGCGAATGGATCATGGGCAAGAGCGCCCACAAGCTATGGCCTATGCTGCAAGCTCCGGCCAAAGCTTAGCGGACCCGGCGGCTCGTCAGGATATGAGGGCCACGGGCGCTTCCGTGTCTCAGCATCATTTAGTTAGGGAGGACCCATGAAGTACGATGTTGTAATCGTCGGCGGCGGAGCCGCCGGATCAGTCTTGGCCAGCAGATTGGCCGAAAACGCAGAAACCTCAGTGCTTTTGCTAGAAGCAGGGCCGGATTACCCGGACCCCGCCAACCTGCCGGATGAGATTAAGTTCGGAGGCACGAGATACGCTGAGGGCCAAGACTCGGAACACAACTGGGCCTTGCGGGCAACGATCACCGAGGAGCAAGGTGAGATTCACGTGGCCCAAGGCCGGGTGATCGGAGGGGGGTCTTCCATAAACGGTCAGGCGATGCAGAGGGGACTTCCAGAAGATTTTGACGCCTGGTCTGCTCTGGGGAATGATGAATGGTCCTATACGAAGGTCCTGCCGTTCTTCAGAAAATCAGAAACCGACCTGGACATACAAGACGACTTTCACGGAACCAACGGTCCCATGCCGGTTAGACGCCGCCATTCAGGTTCCACCCCCGACATACAAAAGGCGTTTCACGCAGCTTGCCTGGAAGACGGGTTCGGTACCTCTGACGACACCAATGGCGCCAACCCTGCCGGCGTCGGCGTGTCTCCTTCGAACAACATAGACGGCATCAGGATGAGCGCCGCTATGACCTATCTCAACCCGATGCGGCACCGTCTCAATCTCACCGTGCGAGGCAGCGTTGCAGTACGGAAGATATTGATCGAAGACCGGAAAGCCGTTGGGGTAGAAGCCGAAAGCGGCGGCGAAATTTTCAACATCGAAGCCGACCGCGTGGTGTTGAGCGCCGGTGCCATAAAATCGCCTCATCTGCTCATGCTGTCGGGCATCGGACCCGTGGAACAGCTTAAGCAATATGGCATAGACCAGGTCCATGAGCTCCCCGGCGTGGGACAGAGCCTGTGGAACCACTTGAGCGCCCATATCTCATACAAAGTTAAGGATGGCGCGTCGATGAAGGGCGACGAAGATGCGGTGCACTTCAGTTTGCATTACACCTCGGAAGGCTCCAGCGAAGCGAACGACATGGTGCTCAGGACCAACACGGTCGTTGATGAACGCTCAGAGCGGGTGCCAGGACTGCGGACCAAATACAACACCGGCGACGTCTCGCCCGACCAAGCGGCGCGGATATCATGCACACTCGGCTTGCCCGACGGCTCAGGACAAGTCAGGCTGGCTTCTGCCGACCCACTGGTGCAACCGTCCTTCAACTACCAGTATCTCCAGCATCCAAACGATATCCGGAGGGTCAGAGAAGGGATCCGGATGGCGGCCCGGCTACTGGAATCCAATGCGTATAACGACGTAGCCGACTACCGGATCAGTCCCACGGAAGACATCTTGAACAACGACGATGCATTGGACCTCTGGTTGCGTCAGACGGTGGGCACCGCCAGGCACGTGTCTGGTACCTGCAAGATGGGGCCTGTTTCAGACCCGATGACTGTGGTCGACCAGCACTGCCGGGTCAAAGGGATAGTTGGCCTTTGGGTGGTTGATGCGTCGGTCATGCCGAGGGTTCCCCGCTCTGGAGGCGCCCACGCGACCGTTTTGATGATTGCGGAACGTGTAGTGGAGTGGATCTCTGAGGCCTAGCGCGAATCAGCCTTGTTACTCATTGTTCGTAGCTGATGACTGTATACGAAAAGAAACTTGGTGCTTCCCTAACAAAGCCGAACAGTCGCTAGTTTCAGGTGTTGTTGGGATACGCGGACACAACGCCGATGAAGACCCACCCAAGAATCGGTCGCAGGCCATGGGCCTATCGCCCAATTAAACT
>VFHF01000014.1 GCA_009392095.1 SAR202 cluster bacterium | reverse complement strand
CATGCCTTGGCTTATAAGCTCGGATAGTGGGCGGGGCTGGCCTGAGAATCCGGAAGCGATATAGGTCACTCCCAAGGTCAGGTACAGCTCCAGCGGGTTGGTTTTGGTTTCCAGCTTGCCGTACGGTGTGCTGCTGGTTATGGCGCCTTCCAGCGTGGTCGGAGAGCTCTGGCCCTTTGTTAGGCCGTAAACGCCGTTGTCCATGATCACGGCGCAGACGTTCAAGTTACGGGCTGCCTGCGGCGCAATATGTTCGCCGCCGATGCTGAGGAAGTCGCCGTCGCCAGCCACCACAACCACGTTCAAGTTGGGTTGGGCCATTTTTACGCCCAAAGCAATCGGTAGCGAGCGGCCATGGATCCCGTGGATGCCGTAAGGTTGGTCTCCTTCCAAGAGGTGGACCAAGTTGCCGGAGCAGCCGATGCCTGCCACCACCACGTTATTCTCCATGGGCTGGCCGGTCTCTTCCGCCCGGTTGATCATGGCCATCTCAAGGGCGCGTCTGACGCCGAAATCGCCACAGCCAGGGCACCATTTGAAATCGTATTCAGGGTTCTTCTTGCTCATACCTTGGTAGTCTCCTTCAGTTGAGCTTTCGTCATCTCCGTAATCTTTTCCACCAAGGTGCGGGCCTTGAATGGGAGGCCTGTGTATTGGGTTATGGACTCCGCCTTCACGCCCATCGATCGCAATATACTGGAAAATTGGCCCTGGTAATTGAGTTCAGGCACAATCACCAAGTCTTTCTGCTTCAGCTCTTCCAGCATTTTTGGAGGAAGGGGGTTCAGGAACATGGTGTAATACCAACTCACCGGCAAACTGCTTTCTTTCAGTATATTGTAAGCCTCTCTAGACGGACCTTTGCTTCCGCCCCAAGAGACCACAGCCACCGAATGCTCCGGCTGGTCTCGTTCGTAATCGTCTTCTTCCAGCAATTTGATCTTGCTGAACCGGCGTTCGGTCATTTGGATGTGCCGCTCTCCCAAGTGAGTGGTGTCGCCCATGTCGTCGTGTTCGCTACCGTTGGCTACGTAGGCGCCGGGGCTCCCTGGGATGGGCATCGGCGAGAGCTCGTGTCCCGCGTACCGTTGGTAGCCGTTGGTGCCAGAGTAAACCAGCCGCTTGGCCTCTTTTACCTTGGATAAGTCTGGTTTGGCTATGTTCTGGGCCCTTTCAGCCAAGGACATTTCGCTCATCAAAATCACTGGGCCTTGGTATTTCTCGGCCCACTCCAAAGCTTTGACGGCGCCATAGAAACATTCTTCTACTGTGCCGACGGCGATGATAGGCAATCTTACGTCGCCGTGGGCCGGGTACATGCAGCCCATAAGGTCGGATTGCTCAGTCTTGGTGGGCAGCCCGGTGGCGGGCCCGCCTCGCTGCACGTTTACAACGACAAGAGGAATCTCAGCGATCCAAGCCAAACCGAGACCCTCGCTCATCAATGAGACGCCTGGACCGGCGGTAGCGGTCATGGCGCGTTTGCCGGCGTACCCTGCTCCGATGATGGCGGTGATCGACTCGATCTCAGAGCTAACCTGGTAGGCCAGACGGTCCTTGCCAACCAAGTTTCGTTCCATGTAAAGCAAGATCGGAGTGGCCGGAGATATTGGGTAGCCGACGTAGAAGTCGAGTCCGGCGGCCATTGCGCCGAGGGAAACAGCCTCGTTTCCTTTTATCATCAGTTGTTTATAGTCCGGCATCTCTGGAGGCGCCAGTTCTCCAAGAGAGAATCCGCTGTCTAATAAGTGGGTGCGGCCCAGGTTGAGCGCTTCGATATTGGATTTGATGATTTGAGCGTCTTCGGCCCGGCCACGGTTGAACCGTTCTTCAACGAAGGAGACCAAGTGCTCTTGGGGCATGTTGATCAGGTGGGCCAGCCCTCCCATGATTACCATGTTGGCAGCCCGGTTGTTGCCGGTGGACTTTGCGAGTTCTTCGAATGGCAGGCCGAAGCTCCGGTCGTCGTCCTCGATTTCGAATTCGTTCGAGTCGAATATCACTACGCCATCTGGGAGCACGTCTCTAATGTGTTCATCGTAGGCATCCCGGTTAAACGCCACCAGGACGTTTACGTCGTCTCCTGGGGCTAGGACGGGGTCCACAGATATACGGGCTTGGGTCCAGGTTGGGCCACCCAGAATCTGGGAGGGGAAAGTAGCGAAGGTCAGGGCGTGGTAGCCGATTCGAGTCGACGATTGGGCGAGGCCCTCCGCTGAGGTGACGACTCCTTGACCACCTTCACCTGCGAACCGAACTACGAAGTCGCGCAACTGCATATTAAGAAGTCCTCGTGGCCCTACGGTCAGGCCAACGCGATAAGATTATTCGGGGTGAAACGGCAAATTGCCATAAAAAAGGTAAGGTAACCGATGACATATGAGGGGGCTGGGAGTGCCGCGGACGTGACGATGTAGCCGTAGATGTCATGACGATTGTCAGAAGTTTCCTCTGAGGCGATCCGACGTTCTTAGTTTCATGGTAAAAGCCTGGGGAACGCCAGTATGATGACAACCAGTTTTGGTCGTGATTTCATGCGTGAAACAGCCGGTCGAATATATCATCCGCCGGATTCTATTGTCAATCAAACTGGGCTTATTTTTGCGGTTATTGACGTGCCTGATCTGCTAAGTTGACCCGCTCGAATTGTTGACGACGAAAGGCCGTTGTTTGGCAAATTTAGCTTGTGCTAAAATCGCGAACAGGGAACAGACCATACTTAACGACACCAAAGCTTGGGTTGCATTCAGCCGAGTCCCGCAATTGGGGACCGTCCGGCTTCGCCGTTTGGAACCGCATTTCGGCAAACTCGAAACGGTTTGGAACTCGCTCCAAAGAAGCAATTGAACAAAAAACTAAACGCACTGAAGAACATCCCTGAGCAATTATCATTCACACCAACCT
>VFHF01000013.1 GCA_009392095.1 SAR202 cluster bacterium | reverse complement strand
GTGGGATGAACTCCGCAACGGCTCTACCACAGTTAGGCCGGCTGATGGACTGCTGAAGACGATAGCCGAAAAGGCGTCTCAACCCGCCTTCGCCGGGATCGGCATGGGTTCCGACTCGCTATATCTGGTGCCTTTCGCACATAACACCCTGCTGGACGGGTACAACGGACACCTCCCGTGGCTCCAGTCAGCGCCAGACCCGCTGTCTACTGTCACCTGGCAGACCTGGGTTGAAATCAGTGACGCTACCGCCGACCAGCTTGGGGTTAAGGAAGGGGACATCCTGCGTATCGAGTCATCGAAAGACTCCATCAGAGCCGTCGCCTACCCGAGCCCAGCTGTTCCCCCGGACACCATCAGCATCCCCTTCGGGCAGGGCCGCAAACATGGCTCAGAGTACGCCACAGACCGTAACGGCAGCGAAAGCTCCAACGTTATGGACATCCTGGAAACCACTACGGTCAGCGGGACCGGTTCTTTGGCCTGGGCCGGGACTAGAGTCCGCGTGACCAAGACTGGGGATAGTGTCAGTATCTCCAAACTTGAGGGCAATGTGAGGGCCGAGGAGATCGGCATCTTACCCGCCGAAGACATCATCAAGACCATCGCACCGGAGAACGCCTAAGGACGTCTGGTTGCGAAAGCCAAGAAACATAGACTAAGAAGCATAGATAGGTTAACCAATGGTAACTAAGCGAGCAGACCACAAATGGGGAATGGTAGTGGACCTGGACCGGTGTACCGGCTGCCAGGCCTGCGTCGTTGCCTGCCAAGCAGAGAACAACATTCCCATCAACGTCAAGTCGTTCTACCAGCAGCGCCGGGCCTACCAATGGATCCGCATAGAGCGGTATTGGGAGGGAGAGTTCCCCAACGTTAAGGCCAAGTTCATCCCGATCCTGTGCCAGCACTGCGAAAATGCCCCCTGCGAGCCGGTGTGCCCTGTCTTCGCCACCTACCATAATGACGAGGGAGCGAACGTACAGATCTACAATCGCTGCATCGGAACCAGGTATTGCTCGGTCAACTGTCCTTACACCGTCCGCATGTTCAACTTCTGGGAGCCGAGTTGGCCGAAAAGCCTTCGGAACCAGTTGAACCCCGATGTGACCATCAGGACCCGTGGAATCATGGAGAAGTGCTCTTTCTGCGTGCAGCGCCTCCGCCGGGGTGAGGTCAACGTGGAGCGCCGGGGGCTGGAGCCTCTGACCGGAGAACGGATTCCCGCCGGGGAACGGACGATGAATTACCGTCAGATGAAAGAGGGCAATTATCTGCCTGCTTGCGTTCAGTCCTGCCCAACCAACGCCTTACAGTTTGCAGACCAACACGATGATAGCGGTCCCGTGAAAGAGTACTTTGAAGAGGCCAACGAGCAGATCGAGACCCGTCACCAAGGCGGGCACGTTGATGAGAGCCATACTCGAGTTTACCGGCTGTTTGAGGAAATTGGAACCAAGCCGAACGTGGTCTACCTGAAGAAAGTAGAACCGTTCCCGTTGGAAAAGGCCTAGATAGATGGCGGCTACCGAACCAAAAGGACACGGACAACACGCCGGCATGTGGGTATTCCCCGATGTCACGGTGATGAGCCGTGAGGTCGCGGAAAAGACCAAGTCTTCACCCAAGCCATTCACCATCGCGTTGGTGGCGACCGGAATCTTGTTCATCCTGGGCATAGTGGGCTTCATCGCCCGTGCCGCGGATGATGGGTTTGGCGAGATTGGCCCTTGGGGTTATTACATGGCTGTGTTCTCTATGGTTTTCATGGTCACCGGCGCGGCGCCTCTGGTTTCTGTGGCGTTCCGGTTCACCAAGAGCCACTGGCGTCGTCCATTGTCCCGAGTCTCTGAATTGTTTGCAATAGTCGGGATATTGAACCTATTGATGTTCATCCCGCTGATGTTCCTTCTTCCGTCGATCGGCAATCCGGAGGCCGCAGTCGGAGGCGAATTAGCTGTTAGAAGGACGATCTGGTTCGAAGGGCCCATCGGCGCACCCCACGCATGGGATCTTGTGGGAGTGATCGGCATCGTTGTGACCTCGATGTTTATCCTCTGGCTGTCGGCTTTGCCGGACATGGCAGAGTGCCGGCACACCGCCACCGGATTCAGGCGTTGGCTCTATAGTAAGCTGTCCGGTAATTGGTACGGGACCAAACGCCAATGGAACGCCCAGAAGGCGGGTCTAGCGTTGCTGGGCGCCTTCTATTTCATGACTCTGATCTTCGTCCAATTCCTGATTAGCTCCGATTACGCTCAGAGCCTGATCCCTGGTTGGAAAGACTCGATATTTCCGGTGATCTACACCATAACCAGCCTCCAGATGGGATTTGGGTCGATCCTAGTAACGCTTTTCATAATCAGACGGTGGGGAGGTTACGAGGGGTACATCGGCAAGTCCACTTTCTGGTCCGGCAGCAAGGTGCTGCTGGGTATAACCCTGCTATGGGTCTACCACCTGTTCGCCTTCTTCATCACGTTCTGGTACGGCCGGTTGGAGATTGAACAAAATGTTCTCAAGTACCTGGTCACCGACACGTATGCCATCGTATTTTTGTTTAACCTGGCGTTCAGCTTTGCCCTTCCGTTCGCCGTATTGATCTGGAACCCAGTGCGCCGCAGCGCCTGGGGCCCCGCCTTGGCCGGAGCCTTGGTTATCATCGGCGGCATCATGTTTAACATCAGAATCTTTGTGGGAGCGGCCAACGCCGCGCCTGGGTCTAATCTGTATCATGGAATTATGGAACATGTCCCTGCGCCGGTTTATCCCGACATCTGGGACGTCTTGATGGTGATTGGTGGAATCGGCGCGGGGGTCTTCGTTTTTTTGCTGGCCACGCGACTGCTGCCGATCCTCGCGATATGGGAAGTCAAGGAAGGCGCCCT
>VFHF01000012.1 GCA_009392095.1 SAR202 cluster bacterium | reverse complement strand
GGATCAGTATCAAACATCCCTAGTCACTCTGCATCTCTATCAACCGACTCCTAGGCTTCAGCGAGACTAACCGGAGGCACTATAGCCATGATGGATTACCCTCTGCTCGTGCACCAGTTCCTGGAACGGGCCAGTGTATTCTCCCCACACAAAGAGATAATCAGCCGTGAGGGCGACAGCGCTCACCGGTATACCTACGCAGACCTGACGAAACGGGCTTCCCGCCTGTCGAATGCGTTAGCAGGTCTGGGCGTGGGCAAGGGAGACCGGGTTGGGACGTTCGCCTGGAACACCTACAGGCATTTGGAAGCCTATTTCGCGGCCCCGTCCATGGGCGCCGTGCTCCATACGATCAATATCCGGTTGTTCACTGAAGACCTGGTTTACATAATCAACCACGCCGGGGATAAGGTAATCTTGATCGACCCCGATCTAGTGCCCATTTTGGAACCGCTGGCGCCTCAACTGGAGTCAGTTGAACACTTCATCATTCTGACCGACGACCGTAGCTTCACGACCACTCTCCCTTCGGCCCACAACTACGAAGACCTGCTCTCAGAGGTCTCCGATGAGTATTCGCCAGTCAGAGTCGGCGAAAATGAACCGGCGGGCTTGTGCTACACGTCGGCGACTACCGGTCGCCCCAAAGGGGTCATCTACTCTCACCGGGGCATCGTTCTGCACTCTATGATGGCTGCCCAGGTCGACACCATCGGATTTCGGGAGCGCGATGTAGTGCTGCCTATCGTACCGATGTTCCATGCCAATTGCTGGGGAGTGCCTTACACCTCCGCCTTGGTGGGAGCCACGCAGGTTCTCAATGGCGTCAGGCCCGACCCTGAAGTTATTTGCCGCTTGATCGACTCTGAGAAGGTGACCCTCAGCCTCGGAGTCCCCACCATCTGGATCGGGGTCTTGGACCATATCGGGCGTTCCGGAAGGGACTACGATTTTTCCAGCTTGCGTGAGATAGTCAGCGGCGGCTCCGCCGTGCCCATCAGCCTGATCCAGGCTTACAAAAAGAAACTGGACGTTAACCTGATCCAGGCCTACGGGATGACTGAAGCTACACCGATAATCTCCTACAACCGGTCCACAAGCGGTTTTGACAGCTACTCTGATGGGGACAAGTTGCAGTTGGCCGGGACCCAAGGCGCTATGGTGCCCGGTCTGGAGATGCGCCTGGTAGATGATGAGAACAACGACATTCCGTGGGACGGAGATCAGCGGGGCGAGCTGCTGTTCAAGGGGCCTTGGATCGCCGACAGCTATTACAACGACCCTCGTACCGAGGAGACCTTCATAGACGGCTGGTACCACAGCGGCGATATCGCTTCAGTGAGCCCAGAGGGCTATATCCAGATCGGCGACAGGGTAAAGGACATGGTCAAGAGCGGTGGAGAATGGATCTCATCGGTGGACCTGGAGACCGCCATCATCGGCCACCCTGGTGTTCTTGAGGCGGCGGTGATTGGCATTCCCCACGAAAGATGGCAAGAACGCCCGCTGGCTTGCGTGGTGGCCAACTTGGAATCGCAAGGAAAACTGGACAAGGCCGACGTCTTAGACTTCATCAAAGACCGGTTCGCCTCCTGGTGGATGCCGGATGATGTGGTGTTCATCGACGAGATACCGAAGACCAGTGTCGGCAAGATGGATAAAAAGGTGCTGCGGGAGCGGTACAAGGACCACCAGCTAGGAAATTAACTTATAATCCCAGAAGATTCAGAAGAAGGAAATGAAGGTACAAACTATTGACTTGCCCTTTCTTTGTGCCTAACGAAAGACCAGTCTAGGCGTGACTGAATGCAACCGCTTGCTTCGGCCGCCAGCACTGCAACAATTGTTTTTATTCGAAGACCCCAACACCCGCGACTCCGGCTAAAAGCGCCCAGAAAGCCATCGGCATACCGGCGAAGTGTAGAGGCAACGTTGCCGCAAAGAAGGCGATCATCGCGCCGTAGCGTATCGGTCCAGTAACGGTCAGAACCCTGAACGAGACCGTCAACGCCAAGGCGCCTACGGTGAGGGCATAAGAGAAGGGAATGTCCTGTACAACTGCTATCACGGGAACCGCAGCGATCGCAACTAGAATCGCGGGAACAGACGATAGCGCGATTGCCCAGAACCGCGACTCCTTGGGGCCTACGGTCTCTCCGGACGTGATCGCGATGGAACTGCCGCCGGGTGACCGCCGCCAAGGGCGTTGACCAGACTCGCTGCGCCAGCCTCGAACCCGTAGACGTTACTCGGCGTGTTAAAGCCCTCTGATTTTAATATCTCCAATGCCTGTGGTTTCCAATTTCTACCGTAAGTATCAGCAACGGTATTTTCAACGCCAGGAGAGAAGAAGGATTGAAATCGAAGACGGGGAGAGTCATTGCCGGCAGCGCCATCGAGCCGCCAGCTTCGGGTATTCACGCGGCGGATATTACTCTTACGAACCCAACGACCGCCGCGGCGATCACAGACAACAGGCGGTTGCGGGTGATGGCCCGAACAACAAGGAAACCCTCAGTGACCTGAGCGGCGTAGACTGTCCTCAACGGCCCGTAAAGAAGTCTTCCACATAAAGGCAATGACCGTCCTGGCGAAAACTAGGTCGAGCTGTCAGAGTAGATAGGTGATCCAGACCCACCGCCGCATCCAATGGCGAGTGCCAGAGTCCAGAAAAAACCCCGGCCAGTGACACAAACCCGAGGCGCCTACTCGTCGCTTGGGTCATCGTCTAACACTCTTTGTAGCCTGACAATCTCTTTCTTCATCTCGTGCTGGCGGCGGT
>VFHF01000011.1 GCA_009392095.1 SAR202 cluster bacterium | reverse complement strand
AAATACCTTGGACGATATTTAAGATTCACTGAGGACCAGTAAACAAAAAAACCGGCACCAGTCTCTGGGTGCCGGTTTTTTTGTTTACTGGTCCCTGCCTATTCGTCGGGGTGAGTCGATATGAACCTCGCCGCCTTGGCCACGTCCACATCAGCCCTGATCTCTACGTCTGCCATCTCCTCTTGGAGTCGGACAACTACCGTACTGTCATGGTTACCCCAACCTCGGTTCACGGCCTGTATCGCCAATTGCTCGGAAAGGTTGGCTATTGGCATAGGGACGTTGAACTCTTTGGCCAGCTCAGTAGCCAGGCCGATGTCCTTGCGGGCCAGGTTCAGGGCGAACCCAGCAGGCTCGTATTCTCCCTTGAATACGGTTCTCACGAACCCTTCATGCAGCACGTTCATGCGGCCTAGGGAACCCCGGCGGATGCACTGCCACAACGCTTCAGTGTCGACCCCTGCCTTTACGCCAAGGGTCATACCCTCGGCAATGGCCTGGCGGACGCCGTGGCCAATCATGTTGTGAACCAATTTGGCCACCGATCCAGCCCCAATCTCCCCCGCGTAGAACACCTTGTCACCAAATGCGTCCAACAGGGGCTTGACTCGCTCAAATACATCTTTGTCTCCCCCAACCATCACGGCCAGGTTCCGGCTCTGGGCACCAGATTTCCCCCCGCTCACTGGCGCGTCCAAAACATGAACCCCTTTCTCCCGAAACTTGGGCTCCAGTTCACGGATCAGGGTTGGCCTGCTAGTGGAGAGGTCTATATACACTGAACCGGGTTTGGCGCCCTGCAGCACTCCCTCTAGACCGACGGCGACGGCCTCAACCTCTCTGGGTCCAGGCAATGACGTAAATGTTACGTCGCATTGACTGGCCACATCGGAGGGCGAGCCAGCCAAACGAGCCCCGGCCTCCAAAAACATCCTGGTCGCCCCCTCGTTGATGTCATGAACGACCATCGGGTATCCAGCCTTCTGGATATTCCCTGCCATGCCACCACCCATATTGCCCAGCCCGATAAATCCTACGGTTTCCATCTGAAACTCCTCGATCCTAATCTGATGACAGCCATTAACCACATCGTGCCTGTTCACGTGGCCGTTGGGGCAAATTATATACTTGGCGTTGCCCATCCACCACAGATGGGAGCCAATCGAAGCTCACCATCGGTAGGCCTCTAATCACTTTGTTGGGGGCCCTCAATTGGGCTAAACTGGCTTCGGATCCTCAAACCTGTTTCACGAGGTACACCTTGCTTTTTCCAACAGAAGAAACCGACCGGCTACTAGCCAACTTGAAAAGCGGCAAGCCTTCGCTCTGCGCCTATGTTTTCAGTCACCCCAACATGGTGGAGGTGGCCGGCATCGCAGGCATCGACTGTTTCATGGCCGACATGATGTTCACAGCCCATGACTGGGACAACATCGCCCACTTGGTCCGGGCGGCCCGTGGCACCGGCATATCCCCCATGATCCGCGTGCAGTCCTTCCCCTGGGCCGATGGCACCGACCGCCGCACCATCTCCGACGCGGCACGTGCCCTGTCCCTAGGCGCGACAGCAGTCACCGTCTCCGTTGGGTCCGCGCAGGAGGTGCGGGACCTGGTGGGGCTGAAGGACGACTGGCACCGCCAGATCCACCTTAGGCGATTTTGGACGGCCGAGGAGTTCCCTGCGTACGCCGAAAAGACTCGGGCCGGCACCCTGATCGTCCCCACCGTGGAGAGCGAGGGCGCCTTGAACGAACTGGACGAAATCTTGGCCATCGATGGCATAGAGCTGGTTTGGCTGGCCGCCGGCGACGTGACGAAGATCTTAGGAGTGCCATTCAAGTACGAGGACCCCAAAGTCATGCGTCTAGTGGAGGGAGCTGTGAAGACCGCCACGAAGAACGGGGCGGCCATCATGTACAACATGGGCCTGGACTCGCCCGACTTCGATTCCATGGCCGCCGCCGCCAAACGGTTGTTTGACCTGGGCGTGCGGGTGGTTGGCCTGGGAGCGATGGAATGGCACATGCAGATGGCCTTGGAGCACATCCGGAAGAATTCGATTGGATAGTTACGCCAGATAGTTACGCCGATTAATTGCTGTAGAGCCAGTCCGGAACGGGCCGCCGTTCGCCGCTTGCGCCGCGGGCCAGCGAGTCTTTGAGGGCGCCGTATTTGGAGCGAAATGGCCTCACCCGGTTTGGGATCCCGGTGCGGCCCAGACCCACCAGGAACATCAGACTTTTTCCGGCGGCGTGGGGCGAAAAAAAGGCGGTAACTGCGTCGTCAAAGAAGGTCATACCGGTGGCGCCCAGACCCAAAGAATGGGCGGCGATGTAAACATTGCCTCCCATAACCCCCGCCTCCAGTTGGGCGGCCCGGTATCCCCGGTTTCCCAGGCGTCCCAGGGCCGATTCCAGGTCAGCCAGGAAGAAGACTACGGCACTGGCGTCGGCCCCCAAAGCCTGCTCGAAGCAAAGGTGTCCGGCCTCTGCACGGAAATCTCCCTCTTTCAGGAGTTCCAACTCCCCGCTTTGCCTGGAGTAGTGGTAGGCGCCTGGGGACACCCCGTTCACGGCGTTTACGATCAGGTACGGCTCGGACAACCCAAAGCCGAAGTCGGCGGTCATGGGCGTCGACGACGCCGCCAGTAGCTCAGAAAGCTGCTCTTTGGATATTGGTTCTCTGGCGAACCGGCGGGTCGAACCCCGCTCTACGATCGCCTTTCCCAACGGCTCGGACGGTACAACAGGTATGCGGGTGTCTTCGAA
>VFHF01000010.1 GCA_009392095.1 SAR202 cluster bacterium | reverse complement strand
CAACTTGTTCCAGACTTCCGGCTCCTCGTGGAAGGCGGCGTGGCCGGCTTCGGGTACTACTTCGAATCGGCAGTTGGGGATGTGGTCGGCCACCAGTTTCATCATGGCTGGGGGCGAGAGTAGGTCGGCGCCGCCGGTCAGCATGAGCACCGGGATCTGCATCGCGGCCAGGCGTGCGTAGGTCATGGGGCTACGGGGCGACTGGCCTTCCTCGGGAGTGATCTCATGACGGCTGGATTCCTCGATGCGCAGCCACTCGGCCACGCCCTCCGGGTTGACGGCCCGGTAGGACGGCCCCACCTCTCGCAGCTCGATGGGTAGGTTGGAGATCTCTGGTGGCCGCAGCCGGGTTTGGACGTCCAGGTATGACTGGTCCGTGACTCCGGTAAAGCTGCTGGAGACGGTCAGGCTGATCACCCGGTCGGGGTATTCGACCGCGTAGTCCAGCCCGATGATCCCGCCCAGGGCAGTGCAGACCAGGTGGAACCGGTTGAGCCCCAGGTGCTGGGCCAAGGCTTCCAGGTCGTCGCCGGCCGAACCGGCAGGTGTGACCGACTCTGAGCGGCCCCAGTTCTTCCGGTCGTAGGCGATGCAACGGTATCCCGCTTCAATGAACGCCGGTTCCTGTAACCCCCAGCTATCGTTGGTGCCCGATGCGGCGTGTAGGAACACCACCGGGGTGCCGTGCCGGCCGGTTTCTTTGAACCACAGGCGTGCGCCGGGAATATCTGCGTAGGGCATCTCGCTATTCCTTTATTCCGCTTCGGCTTGGGTAGGCGATAATCTGATAACTTGTATGGGCCAATCTAACAGATACGTGAAGGGTTTGACATAAACAGTGAACGTCGAAAATATCATCCAGGTCCAAGACTTGGTCAAGGTCTATCCGGGCGATGTGAAAGCCCTTGCGGGAATCGATTTTTCGGTAGGCCGAGGCGAGTTCTTCGGCTTCCTGGGGCCTAACGGGGCCGGGAAAAGCACCACCATCAAGATACTTAGCACCCTGCTGAAAAAAACGTCGGGGCGGGTCAGAGTGGCCGGGTTCGACCTTGAAGATTCATCGTCATCCATGAAAATACGGCGGGCCATCGGGTTCGCCATGCAAGAGGTTGGTCTGGATGACCTGTCCTCAGGGCGGGATTTTCTTGTCATGCAAGGTCTGCTCTACAAGTTGGGCCGTCGAGAGGCCAAAAGCCGGGCTGAGGAGCTACTGGAACTGGTGGGGTTGACCGACGTCGCCGGCCGGAAGGTTGGGACTTATTCGGGAGGCATGCGCCGCCGCATCGATCTGGCTGGGGCCCTGGTCCACCGTCCGGAGATTCTGTTCCTGGACGAGCCCACCACCGGGCTAGACCCACACAGTCGTCTGGCCATCTGGGACCACTTGAACGAACTCCACGGCGAAGGGACAACCATCCTGCTGACTACCCAGATGATGGATGAGGCGGACCAGCTATGCCAACGACTGGCGATCATCGACAACGGCGTGATCGTCGCCGAGGGCGCGCCCGGAGCCCTCAAGGACGACATGGGCGACGACGTGGTGCGCATCTCACTCACGACTGACGGCGATGGGATCTACGAGAAAGCCCAGTCTGTGATTGGCGGCCAGGGCTATGTCACCGGCAGTTTGTTGGATGAGGAGGGTTTAGTCGTCCACGTCCAGGACGCGGATTCATCGGCGCCGGCCGTCTTAAAACTTCTCATCGAGAACGATATGGAAGTTGCCCGGCTGGCTGTTTCTCGGCCCACCCTGGACGATGTCTTTTTGAAACACACCGGACGCACCATCCGAACTGACAACGCAGACGGCGACGCTTATGACCAGACGTTCCGCCAATCGATGGGCGTGGGGAGGCACAGGTAATGGGCGCAATCATCAGCGAGACCTTTTTCATATATCGGCGAAACCTACGGACCTGGCTGGGGGTCCCGGCCAATGTTTTCGCGCCGTTGTTCATCTCGGCGCTGCTATTCATCCTCTTTGGGGCCATGTTCGAGCGGACCATCAGCCTGGGCGGGTTCGGCACCGACGACTACGAGGCGTTTCTGGTGGCCTGGATCATCGTCCAAGTCGTGGTGTTCAGCGGCACCGACTCGGGGTTCTCGCTGCTGATGGACATCATGTCTGGCTACTTCGACAAGCTGCTGTTGGCGCCCATAAACCGGTTCTCCGTCTTGTTCGGCACGCTGATGGTCTCGGGCACCCGGGCGTTGTTGCAGGCGCTGGTGGTGGTGCTCTTGGCCTTGGCCGTGGGGGTGGATTTCCAGACCGGAGTGTTGGGGGTGTTGTTCATCATGGCCCTGGCGGTGGTCTTCGGGCTGGTATGGTCCTGTTTGGGGATTATGATCGCCCTCAAGACCAAGAACGCCCAGGTGACCCAGACCTCGGGGTTGTTGTTCTTCCCCTTCATCTTCCTGACCACCGCCTTCATGCCCGAGGACCAGCTCTCCGGCTGGTTCAAAGTGGCGGTCAAGATTAACCCCGTGACCTACGTCATGGAAGCCATGCGTGCCATGACCCTGGAAGGCTGGGAATGGGAAACAATCTTCACAGGAGTTTGGGTCGCCGGAGTGATGCTGGCGGTGCTGCTGGTGACGACCACGTGGATGTATAGGCGGCAGACGGCTTAGTGGAACTAACCGGCGTTCAGCACAGCTAACGCAAGCGGCAAATGGATCGGAATATGAAACATTTTCGGACGCTTCTCTGTGCGGCGGCCGGTTTAGAGGTCTTCGTACTGGCCTTCGGTCAGGACGTTAG
>VFHF01000009.1 GCA_009392095.1 SAR202 cluster bacterium | reverse complement strand
CCTCTCCCAACTTCTTGGTAATCTCTTCCACTAAATCGTCAACGGCCATCTCACTTTCCTTAATGATGTGTGAATAACTGGTAATTTCTCAGCCCGACAGAGAGGACCGGTTCCCATAACGATTCTATGCGCCGGTCCAGCCCAACTCCCTGCATCCTAACTTCTCGCTCCAGATTCAATCGCATTAAACGACTCAACCACATCATCAATGCTTCACCGACGGTACTCGTCGCCGCAGTCACCGATCGCCTGGTACAAATTCCGCGACCGGCTCAACACCGACTCGATTTCGTCCAGGTCCTCCGGATCAAGTTCAAAACTGAACACCTGGGCGTTTTCTTCCAGGTGTTCGGCCACTCCCAGCCTGACCCCAACGATCACCCCGGCAACGGAAGGGCGATCCATGATGTAGCGCATGGCCACGTCGGCAATGCTGACCTGGTGCCGGTCGGCGATGCACTTCAGACCAAGGAGTAGCTCTTGGAGCAGGTCCCAGCCGCCCCAGGCGTCCACCATTTGCTTGTACTTGCTCAAGCTGGCAGTAGTCAAAGCCGCGCGGCCCGGCTCAGGCTGACCCAGATACCTGTCTGACAGCAATCCCCCGGCCAGCGTGCCGTATGCCAGAAGGTGGATGCCTTGGTTCTGGCAGTACTGAGCCATCTTTATCTCCGGCCTGCGGTCGATTAAGGAGTACTGCACCTGGTTGGAAACTACTTGGTAGCCCTCATCGACGATCTTCTGAATGTGCTGTGTATCGAAGTTGGTCAGACCTAGGTGCCTGATCTTGCCTTCATCCAGCAGTTCACCCAGATGGCCCATGGCTTTCAGGTAACGCTCATCACCGTAGTCCCACCAGTGGAACTGGAGGAGGTCTAAGGACTCCACGTCCATCCTTCTGAGCGACCTGTCGATGTTCTCCTCCACCCAGCTTCGGTCCATGGGTCCGGGGTTCGGGACCCACTTGGTGAAGGCTTGGATGCCCGCCGTTGCATCAGACCCCCGGCGATCTGCAAGCCGCCGCCGGAACTCGCCGATGAAGTCTTCGGCGGGACCATAGTGATCGGCTAGGTCCCAGGTGGTGAACCCTGCGTCTAGATAGGAGAACATGCTCTCAACAGCCTTCTCGGGATCGATATGGCCGTGGGCACCCGACACTTGCCACATGCCGTTAAGGGTGCGGCAAATCTGGAGGTCTGTGGCAAGTTGAATTCTGCTGGATGGGGGTGTCGGCAAGAAAGAGTCTGTTTCCATCGCTAACCTAGACCAAGATATAAATACGGTTTTGCCAAAGGAGATCCATGACGGCTGGCAATAGTAAGGCTTTTGGGTCTGGCGGTATCTGCTCTATAGGCACGAAAATTTCCTCCAAAATCCCTCTATTCGTCTACCTGTTTCTTGGAGACTGATTCCGCTGGACAGTGGACCGCAGATCAATATAGTGGAGCAGTGCACGAAATGACCCACGGGTCCGCGGAACACACCTAGCGCAGACGCAGCGTCGTCTGCATAAAACGAGGCCATTCCGATGATTGCTGCGAGTTTTTCGACCACGAGGTTCCAGTCGAGATTAGTTCAGGTCTTAAAAACTTCGGCGGTCCGTCTTTGACCAGACTGTAACACCCCTATTTTAGGCCTTCTACCTTAGGCCCGACTTGTTCCATCAGCAACCGCTGAGACCGTTGCACCAGCGTATGGTCGTCAGGGTCTTGAGTGGTGTTGAGCAGGGTGCCGAAGCCACCGGTCTCCTCGTAAGTCTGGTGAATCTTCTCGGCACATTCCGAGGGATCGCCGACGATCCAGACGTTTTCAATCATGTAGTCCACGTCCACATCCTCATCGGCCATCGAAGGGTCGTCTTTTAGATATCCCAAGATGCCGCCGGCTTTGCGGTTTTTCCACTGGTGCTCATCAAAGGGCTGACCCAATACGATCCGGGCCTCTTCCCGTGCGGATTCTGGAGTCTCACCGACGTAAATCTCCCTGCCTAACCTTAGTTCGCTCCTGTCAGCGGGCTTGCCGGTGCTGGCGGCGCCCTCTTCCACTATCCGCCAGAGGTCCGGTATAAACCGGTCAGGTAGATTGCTCATGGGAATCCAGCCACGTTCTCCCGCCATTCTGATGCTCTCGGTGTTTGGGGTTGAGGCGGCTACGCCGATGGGTGGATGCGGCTGTTGAAAGGGCTTGAAATAGAGCCTGCGCCCCAGCTCCACCGATTGTTCCGGGGCGTGTACCTGATAGTATTTGCCCTCGAACCCGAAATGTCCGTCCTCGGCGGCCCACAACCCCAGGATCACTTCCAGAGCTTCCCGCCCTTGTTCCCGAACGTCGTCCATAGTGTCGTAGTCGATTCCGTAAAGCTGCAAATCTGTGGGCAGCGACCGGAACCCAATTCCCCAGTAGATGCGGCCACGTGCCATATGATCCAACATTGCGATTCGGTGGGCAGTGTCGACCGGATGATGCAACGGCAGCATGGTCACACCCGTGGCCATGACAATGTTCTCTGTCAGGGCCAATGCCTTGGCCATGAGCAACTCGGGCACAGGGGCGTTCTCCCAAGTCTCGGTGATGTGCTCACCGATCCATGCCTCGGTGTACCCAAGCTGATCCGCCTGTACAATCAACTCGATGTCACGGTCGTAGGAGTCTGCGTAAGACCGCCGGGGGGGGTGCAAAGGCATCATAAACAGTCCGAATTTCATTATTTGTCTCCAATGCGAATTAGCGATCTCTCTAGTTG
>VFHF01000008.1 GCA_009392095.1 SAR202 cluster bacterium | reverse complement strand
AACTCCTCAGCCCCGGTGATGCGCACCAGGTCGAACCCGCACTGGATGGCGTACTGGGTGATGTAGGTTTTGAAGTTTTGCAAGACTTTTGAAGAAGTCTAACACCGTAAGAACATGGCGGGTTCAGTAGCGTGTTGCGATTGGGTAGGGTCTGGTTTTCTTGGAACAGGCTATCGGAACAGGCTAGTGCGGTTCAGGGAGGTTCTTCGTCGGCTGCCGCTTCCTCGGAATGACAGAAAGGGCTGGGGAACGAATGAGATAGTTCGGGGGATGACAGAATTGTAAACGGTTGTATCGCCTAGATATGTTCGGACTGGAAGCGCCCTTGGTAGCCTCGGCTTGCAGCGGTTTCCATCTGCAAAAAGACTAGCTGCATCAGCCTGGCATCCCGTTGGACCCGGTATCCATCGGGGTGGTAGACCACCAGCAATGCCTGAGAGCGGCCGTTGTAACCGGCGTCCCAGACCGCTGTGTGGATGCTCACACCGCTACGTAACAGGCTGGATCTGGGCCGGCCGAGGGCCATGATATGAAGCGGTAGGTTTACCACTTCATTGAAGGTCACGAGGAAAGGACCGGGTTCTAACTGGAGCCAACCGTCGGATCCAAACCCCATGGGCTCGGTCTCCGACAGCACCCTGCTGGAGTCTTCGACGCCTATTGCACCGGGGGTTGCCAGGCGGGCCACATCGCGAACGGTCATGTCAAACCCGTTGGGCTGAAGCTGGGCCTCAAGGGACAGGAAGTGCTCCAACAAGGGTGGAGCGCCCTCGATCAGATGTCCAATGGAGTCGCGGTCAAGCGGAGTTCCCGGCATATTTTCATCCAAAAATCAGGCCCGGCCAGCCACTTGTTTTCGATTGGTGACTGGTCCGGGCCGGGTTTTGCTTGGTCTGGGTTGTCGCTTGGGGCTAGTCGTGCATGAAGTCCTGGATGTCTTGGGGCAGAGGCACGAACTCAGGAATCTCGGTGATGATCGCTTGGGTGGTCATCATCATACCGGCGATGCTGCCCGCGTTCTCCAGGGCCGACCTGGTGACTTTCACCGGGTCGATGATCCCCGCTTCAATGAGGTTGCAGTACTCGCCGCGGTCTGCGTCAAAGCCCCAGTCCGCGTCACCGTTGCGCACGCCTTCCAAGACCACCTGGCCTTCATGACCGGCGTTCTCAGAGATGAGGATCAGGGGGGCGCTGAGAGCGCCGTGAACCATGCGAACGCCCAAGGCTTGGTCGCCTTCCACGGTCTTTTCCAATGCATCCAGCACGTGCCCGGCCCGTACCAAAGCAACGCCACCGCCTGCCACGATGCCCTCCTCGATGGCGGCCCGGGTTGCCGATAGGGCGTCTTCAGCTCTGGATTTGCGCTCGTTGATCTCGGGCTCGGTGGCGCCGCCGATCTTGAGCACCGCTACGCCGCCAACCAACGCGGCCATGCGCTCCTGCAGCTTTTCGCGGTCGTAGTCGGAGCTGGTTTCCTCAATCTGGACCCGTAGTTGGTCCAGTCGTTCCTTGATCGCCTTGTCGTCGCCTTTGCCCTCGATAATGGTTGACTCGTCCTTGTTGGCGACCAACCGCCGGGCGGTGCCCAGCATGTCTACTTCGGAGTCCTCGACCTTTAGTCCCCGGTCGGCGCTGATCACGGTGCCGCCGGTGACGATGGCGATATCTTCCAACAATGCCTTGCGCCGTTCGCCGAAGCCGGGCGCCTTGATGGCCACGCAGTCGATGGTTCCGCGCAGCTTGTTCACCACCAGGGTAGAGAGGGCTTCGCCGTCAACATCTTCGGCGATAATCACGAGAGAGCGGCTATTTGCCTGTAGCAATTTCTCCATGATGCCGATCACATCGTTGGGTGCGCTGACCTTCTGGTCGGTGATCAGGAACATGGGGTTGTCAATTGCTACTTCCATGCGCTGAGTGTCGCTGACGAAATGGGGGGAGAGGTATCCGCGGTCAACACGGACTCCCTCAACGAACTCTAGTTCGTCTTCCAGAGACTTGGATTCTTCAATTGTCACCACGCCGTCCCGGCCAACCTTGTCGAGAGCGTCGGCCAACAGTTCGGCGATGGGCTCCTCGTGGGCGGAGAGGGCGGCCACCCGGGCCACTCGCTCGCGGTCTTCCACGGGGATGGCCATGGTTTTCAACTCGGCTACCACGGCGGCTACGGCCATATCGACGCCGTCCCGGATGCCGATACCGTTGGCGCCGGAAGCGACGTTCATGAAGCCGTTGCTAACGATGGCCTGGGCCAGGACCACAGAGGTGGTGGTGCCGTCGCCAACCGCGTCGTTGGTTTTGGAGGCGGCTTCTTTAACCAGTTGAGCGCCAAGGTTCTCGTACGGCTCAGGGAGTTCAACCTCTTTGGCCACGGTGACGCCGTCACTGCAGACTACGGGCAGTCCGAACATGCGGCTGAGCAGCACGTTTCGGCCACTGGGTCCCAGGGTTAGCCCGACGACCCGCTTAAGTTCATTCACGCCACGCATCAGACTGGCGCGGGCATCCTCATCAAATGTCAGTTGCTTGTCCGCCATGACCGTCTCCTCGTTCCTAAAACTGGCGTCGCCGCGATGTTCCGGCGGCGCAGGTATTTTTCGACTATTTATCGTGGAAGTGAGAGTCTTCCGATTGAAAATCATGCGTCAGAAGGGCGAGATTGTCAACCGGGTGCGGCGACTGCTAAAACATTCCAGGCAAGTACAGGCACGAAATCGCCTTT
>VFHF01000007.1 GCA_009392095.1 SAR202 cluster bacterium | reverse complement strand
CGGGCATTCTCGACGGTTGCGATAATTTTGCGTCGGTTACGGACGATGCGGCTGTCCTCAAAAAGACTCTCCAATTCGTCGGGACCGTAGGCCGCCACTCGGCCCAGGTCGAAATTCTCGAAGCTTTTTAAAAACCCTTCCCATTTCTCTCGGATCACCGCCCAACTGAAACCGGCCCGGAATACCGCTTTGGTCAGTTGTTCAAAATAGCCGTCGTCGCCATCAGGCCTGATTTTTTCTGGCCTTTCCAGAGTTCTTCGCACAACATAGCTCCATGGTTAGCATTGGATGTCCGCTCGAAGTCACTGCCCAGTATATCGTCTTGGCGCTGTTCAGCCGTCTTACGTTTGCCCTCGTCCGGGAGTTGACCCAGACCGGTTCATGACAGCTTGAAATGCGTTCGCGATATTAATTTTGCGGGTATATCATTCCTACTACCCTAATGCTCATTGATATGTTATATTGGCGACCGTGATGCCAAAGGGGGAGGCAACGCCAGATGGAACTGCGTCAGCTTGTTAGTTTTTACCATGTTGCTCAGCTGCGAAGTGTCTCTAAGGCGGCCCGCACATTGGCTCTGGGCCAACCAACGGTAACCACTCACCTTCGCAAGCTTGAAGACGAGTTTGAGATAATCCTGTTTGACCGCATCAAACGGCCGATTCAGCTTACCTCAGAGGGCTCAATCCTACTGGAATTAGTCACGCCCGTGGTCCAAGCAGTGGACGCGCTGAAGACACAGATGGACTATAGCGAACGACGCGGTTCGTTCGTGGTGGGCGCGTATCCAGATCTGGTCTTGCACCACCTCCCACCAGGAATTCAGGCCTTCAGCAACAGCTATCCGGATGTCCGCATTCGGCTATTGGCGAGGCCGTACACCTCTCTGCTGCGCCTGGTGCGGTCCGGTGAGGTTGACCTGGCGTTCTGCGCTCCTCCACCCCTAGACGACCAATCGCTAGAATTCCAAGAGTTATTCAAATTCGACGTTGTCCTGATGACACCCTTGAATCATCCCTTATTAAAACAAACCAACGTTAGCCTGCAGGACCTAGCTCCCTGGCCAATGATCCTTTCCGGGTCTGAAAGTCTGACCCGCCAGAAGGTAGATCAGGAATTGAGGGTACAAGGCGTTTCCTGGGACGTGGTGCTGGCATTGGACGATACTGAATCCATAAAACGCTACGTCGAGACCGGTATGGGCGTGGCGGTGTGCAACGATTTCACCCTCCACCCGCAGGACCATGACCGTCTGGGAGTGGTGCGGTTGGACCACATCTTCGATTCTTCGGTGATTGGCGTCTGCACATTAAAGGGCAAGTTCCTTGGTCAGGCTGTGCAGAACTTCATCGAAGTCCTTTCGGACGAGATGCGAGGCTACCACGCCGATCTGACAGGCTGAGACCATACTAAGGCTGAAGAACGGTCCAAGATAAAAACCCGGTAAGAGGCCGCTAAAAGATCCCAGCCTCCTGTTCGGTTTTCCGCGTCAGTCTACAGTCTTCCTCAGATGGACGGATGCGTCCGAATCCTTGAGTTTTGCACGCCAAATACGGGATAATGGTGCCTAAATTCTATACGTCCCAAAGATAGTTTATGTCTACCGGACCCTCTCGAAAACAAGTCAAAGTAACCGTGGTCGGCGCCGGAATCGTTGGCTCAGCCATCGCTTATTCCCTGGCCAGGCGCGGCGCGGCAGTCACGGTGATCGATAAAGGGAGGCCTGGCGCCGGCGCCACCAGCCATTCATTCGCCTGGATCAACGCCACGGCAAAGCACCCTGTCTCCTACCACAATTTCAACCGTCGGTCGCTGGGCATGTGGGATCGGTTCGCTAAAGGGTTGGGCGTGGATGTCGGCTTGCGCTGGGGCGGTCAGCTGGAATGGGCATCCACCGCCGTGGGAGCGTACGAACTGGAGTCCCGCGCCGCCCAACTTCGAGCCTGGGGCTACCCGTGCCAGTTGCTAGACGCCGCGCACATGGCCCATATAGAGCCAGGTCTGTCTCCAAGGGAGGTAACCGCGGCGATCTATTGCGAATTAGACGGAATGGTCGAGCCGACCCTCGCCGCTCAGGCCTGCATCCAAGCTGCGGTCAAACTCGGCGCCGCAGCCAAGCTAGAAACACAGGTTACGGACGTGATGAACAACTCCAGCTCTGCCACAGTTGTCGCGGGCGGCGAAACCATTGACGCTGACGTAGTGGTACTTGCCGGCGGTGTAGACAACACGGTGCTGGCGGCGATGGCAGGAATCACCATTCCCCAGGAAGAGAGTCCAGGCGTGGTGATTCGCACCGGACCCATCGCGCAGCCACTGCTCTCGAATGTTTCAGTTCTGTACGCCCCGTCGCTGGAGCCGGGCCGGCCGGAGATTCACCTGCGTCAGTGCCTGGACGGCTCAGCAATGATCGGCGAAGGGAGCCAAGAAAGCCTGGCAAAAGACGACACGCAGGCACATGCCGATGAACTTTTAGCTCGTGCGGCCGAGTACGTGCCGGCATTGAAGGGCGCTGCAGCGATCCCCGTGCCGGTGGGCTACCGGCCGATGCCGTTGGATGGGTTTCCGGTGGCTGGTTTCTCGCCAAAGTCCCCTAACGTCTACCTGGCATTGACCCACAGCGGAGTGACGTTGGCCCCTCTGATGGCCCAATTGGTTACCATGGAGATCATAGATGGGGCGCAAGTAGACCTTCTGTCCGATTACCGCCCCAGCCGGTTC
>VFHF01000006.1 GCA_009392095.1 SAR202 cluster bacterium | reverse complement strand
CGAGGCGTTTTGCTTGTTTCAGAGAGACTCCCATCGGGAGGGCACAGGGGGCGGGTACTTGGAGGTTGGGGGTGTGTTCACCGGGTCCGGCGGCGGCCCTAGCATTGGGGCGCCGGGGTTTTCTTCTGGAATGTGGAACTTAGTTTGGAACTTTGGAATATAATTTCGGGCATATCTGGGTTCGACGATTAGCAATAATCTTCTCAGGTTAGGGATGTGTAATGCCCTGTCAATGAAATTTGTCCCTGCCCGATAAAATACAATCGTAAATCCAGTACATTTAATTTAGCCCATACTTCGAGGAGGGTGTTCCATGCCAGATCTCTCTCTGCAGACGGCCATGGTGAGTTACGGACATACCAAACCGTTAATTGATGGCACTGTAAATTCAGACCGGGTAAACCTAGTCCATGTACCGGTCTCCCCGATTCCAACAGCTTTCCGTCGCATGGTTCGGGGGCTGGAATATGACGTATCCGAGATGGCCATGTCAACCTACTTGTGCGCGTTGACCCACCACAAACCAATAACCGCGTTCCCCGCGTTTGTGCTACGCCGTTTTGAACACGACGAAATTTCCTACAACACCAAGTCTGGAATCGAGTCGCCCGCTGACTTGAAAGGCCGAAGAGTTGGCCTGCGTAGCTATACTTTCACGCCAGGAGTATGGGCACGGGGAATTCTCAGTGACGCCTACGGAGTCGATTCCAGCCAGGTTACCTGGGTTTTGTATGGCGATGAACACGTGGCCGAATATCGAGCTCCAAATAATGTTATTCCCGCTTTACAGGGCAGTGATATGGTTGCGGATTTGCTGTCGGGGAAGATTGATGCGGCTATTCGTCCTGGAGACGTAAACTCCCCAGACATCAAGCCTTTAATTCCTAATGCGCACGAAGTAGCCCAGGATTATTTCTTGCAAACGGGTATTTACCCCATCAGCCATGCGATGGTGGTCAAAAACGAACTGCTGGAGAGCCATCCCTGGCTAGCCGACGAGCTATACAACTTGTTCAAAGCTGGTAAGGAGCAATACCTACAACACCTGAATACTGCCAACAACCTTGACCCGGCAGACCAGGCCATGTCCCGCATGAAACAGATAATCGGTGCAGACCCAATTCCTTACGGGCTCGAATCCAACAGGAAATCCCTTCAAGCTTTTATGAACTTCAACGTCCAGCAGGGGATTATCCCTGAACCATTTAAATGGGAAGATATATTTCTACCCATCTGATTACGTTTCATAAGCATGCGGTACCTATCTTCCATATCAATAGCACTCGCCTAAGGGATAGTCGATGAATTGTGAAGAATGTGGAGCCAGAAGTTACATCAGAAAGGCCAAAGCCCCTGAATGATGTCGTAGTAAATGCGGCCATGAGTGGGGAAGGAAACCAGAACCTTCAGGTTCGTTGCGGAGTAGTGTTGACAGCAGTCCAACAGCGTGGGGTCTCGTCGTGGACACTTCTCTCATTTGCCGCCGTCGCGTTTATGGCCAGAACCGTAATGCTGATGCTTGGGCCGCTCCTGGTGATATTGGCAAACGATTTCGGTACGTCTATAGCTATGGCAGGACAACTCGCCGCTGCCACCTTCGTCGCCTGGGGAATAACTGCCCCGTTGGTTGGACCTATCTCAGATACGTACGGCAGAAAGCCGGTGCTCCTGATCGGGGTTCTGCTTATGGCCTTAGGAGTGTTGGGATCAGGTGCGGCATGGAGCTACGGTTCCTTACTGGCCACACGGCTCATCGCTGGCGCAGGAACAGCCATGCTTCCCATGACCATGATGGCGGCGTTGGCCGACAACTTACCGCCTGAGAAGGTAGGGAAAGCCGTCGGCTTCATAACTGCCTCTAGTTGGGTTGGGCTCGCGTTGGGAGTGCCGGCGATCGCCCTGCTTGGCTATATCGGCGGTTGGCGACTGCCCTTTTATATCACCGGAGGTCTGTCGCTGGCCCTTTGGGTTCCGCTGTACTTGTGCCTACCCTCGGGCCAACGGCGCCTGGGCCAGAGCATAGATCTCATCAACCGTTTCAAGGTCATAGGCCGTCAGTCAGCGCCGTGGTACGTGCTCATCGCTAATGCCACTCAGCAGGCGGCGCTGCTGGGACTAATGACCTACTTTGCTGCTTACATGATCGAAAACTACGGTTGGGACGAGGCAAACACGGCTCCAGGACTTGCCCTGTTGGGTGTGGGAGCGGTGATCGGCAGCTTCGTCGGCGGGTTCATTGCTGGCCGGGCTCGCCGTTTGGAGTGGTTGGCCGCCATAAGCTTGACCAGTGGGGCCGTGACGGGCCTCTTCTTTGTTTTAGACGTGTCAGCCTGGATCCTCGTCGCGGTGGCATTCGTGGCATCGGTGTTGGTGTCCGTTTCAATGCCGGTCCTAACGACACTGATCATGCACTTGGCAGGGCAATCCCGAGGTACCGCTGGCGGAATGTTCACCACAAGCGCTCAAGCCGGTGGCGTCATAGGCTCCTCGGCAGGAGGGCTAATGCTGTCACTCGGCGGTTATCCGGCGGTGGGGTTGTTGTATCTAGTTGCGACAGTGCTGTCCGCATCCGTGGTCGGCCTCATAATGCGCCGGTCGCCAGCGTTTCGGCTGGGAGGCGTAGGTACCTGAGACCCTAGGTAGACTCAAAACTCTCCTCATCTGAGCCAAAGATTAGAAAGCCACCTCCAACGAGGGGGATTTTCTTGTTTCTGCG
>VFHF01000005.1 GCA_009392095.1 SAR202 cluster bacterium | reverse complement strand
AGGGTGGGTTCGAGTACGACTGCAACGCCTACAACGACGACCTGCCCTACTACACGCAGGTCCACGGCAAGCCCTGGCTGGTAGTGCCCTATTCCCTGGAGGTCAACGACTTCAAGTTCTGGCGGGGCGAGCTGATCACGCCCGGCGATTTCTTCGAAGCCGCCAAGGCGTCATTCGACATGCTCTACGAGGAAGGCGCGACTCATCCCAAGATGATGTCGGTGGGCCTGCACTGCCGGATCATTGGCAAGCCGTCGCGGGCCTACGCCCTGGACCAGTTCCTGAAATACGCCTCGGAGAAAGAGGGTGTCTGGTTTGCCCGGCGGGAAGAGATCGCCCGCTGGTGGAAGGAAAAGTATCCCGCCTGATCCGACAGCAAAAACCAAGTCTATCGAGGTTGATATTGAACGAGTTTGCGTTAGCCATGGTGATCCACCTGTTGGCGGTGGTGTCTGGGCCGGGGGAGTTGGGATGGTCACGACAGTAGCGATTCCCATCGTTAGAAGATCACCTTCAAGTGTTAACTCAGTCGACATGTTCGAAGCGATTCAAAAGAGGTTGGCGTGGCTAGCCAGGTTCATGATTCTGATAGCCGGTGGACCAGGCTTCTATATGCTCGATTTTATCGATGGTTGGAGCCGGTATTCAGAGCCCCAATATTGGTGAATCCACTTGATGACGTTCGTTTGGGCATTATTCATGTTCGTATTTTTTGGTCGCGGAACCGGTGTTCCTGCACCGGCTATTCGCAAAGTATGTGAAAATTAAGCTGGCGAAGACGTTTGTGTTCGTGCAGGTCGTTGATTTATTCATGTTGACATTAAGCTTGGTAGCCGTTGGCGCAGCAGTCGCGAACAACAACATTGGTTTCCGAGCTGATACTGGAGAGGACAGAAGATGATAAAGCTGACCGATGAGATGCATACCCTGGTGAACAATGCCCGGGATAGCGGCAACCCATGCCTAATCGCCACCGCATCGGCTGACGGCACACCCAACACCGGGTATATGGGCACCGTGCTATCCCTGGATGAACGCTCGTTCATATACCGGGACCGCAGCGGACGCACGCCTCTGGAGCACATCGAGGAGAACCCGAAAGTCATCGTGATCTTCCGTCATGCCCAGCAACAGACGGGCTGGAAGTTCCGCTGCACCGCTTCAGTCCACCGACAGGGCACAGTCTACGAAGACGCAATCAAACGGCTAACCGATGCAGGGCTGATCACTGACCCCGAACGAGAAGCCGCCATCGTGGTGCTACAGGTCCAGCAGGTGCTGACCCTCTTCGGAGAGGTGTTGCAGGAGAGTGAACAAGGGATTGCCTGGTAGGGCGCCTACCCGTCACCGAAGTTCGGAGCCCGCTTCTCCAAGAAGGCCAACATTCCTTCGTGAGGGGTCCCGGTGGTGAAGATGCGGGAGAACTCCTTGATGGTGAATTTCGCGGACTCCTCTTCCCCTAGTTCCAGCCACTTGGCCACGATTGTTTTCTGTGAAGCTAAAACGTCTCGGCTCATGGGCACGAAAGTGTTCGCCGTTTCATGTGCCACCTCCATCAACCGGTAAGCAGGCACCACCCGATCCACCAGTCCCATGGCCAGGGCTTCTGGGGCGTTCACGGTCTCGCCGGTCAGCAGCAGGCGTCGGGCCCGGCCCAATCCGATGGTCGGCGGCAGCAGCGAGGCCTCGATCACCGATGGTATCCCCACCTGTACCTCTGGCAGCCCCAAGACAGCGTCCTCGGCGGCGATGCGGATGTCACAGGCCAGTATCAATTCCAATGCTCCACCCAAACACGGGCCACGGATGGCGGCCACGGCGGGAATGGACATGGTGAGCAGCTTTCTGGCCGGTTCGTGCAGTGCTGTGATGAATTCTTCGGCGTCCGCCGGGTCCAGGTCTTTCATCTGATGCAGGTCTACCCCAGCGGAGAACGCCCGCTCTCCTGACCCCGTGAGAATCATCGCCCTCACGCTCCTGTCCTGGTCCAACCGGTCCAATACCGCCTTCAAACCCAAAAATGTCTCCCGGCCCAATAGGTTCAATGGCCCCCGTCCTTCCAACTTAGTGACAACCACCCCATTAGAATCAGCCATTCGTCCTCCGGCGAGACTCCGTCTCAACCACTTTGTCTGCTATGCATGTTATCAGTTACCGATGGGGTTCTAGTCTGCCGGCATCAATTCACTCAGACTGTAATGGTCGTGGAAGAATACGAATGCCTCCTGGCATAGCGAAACCGACGACGCGGACATAAACAGAAACAACAGATGTTCTCCGAACTGGGACGGAACATCGATGAATCCGTAAGCATGCCGTGTGAGAAAATCATCCCGGGTCCGTAGGGGGCTTCACCGACTTCGTTCCGACGCTGACCTAGCTCACTATTATCTGGTCATCACTTGGGGAAAACTGGCCCGGACCGAAAATATACTGAAGCTTCGACGCTCAATTCGTAAGTATCCGAGTCGATAGGCCCGCCCAAGATATCACCAGCCGCAGCCACGATTTCTTGGTAGGTGCTGCTGGCTTCCGCCTCAGTTAGGACCGCCTTCGATTCTCAAACAGTCACAGAGAGAGCTGTATGGCTGCCACATCGATCATCAGGTAGGCTGATTTAAAACCCTTCAG
>VFHF01000004.1 GCA_009392095.1 SAR202 cluster bacterium | reverse complement strand
TGCATGCTAAGCAGGCCGCCCTCGATACTCCCTTAGAGCTATACACCAGCGCCTACCAGTGTCTCCTCGACTATTGTAGGAAGAATCTCACCTCTGTAATTATTCTTTTAAAAATAGCCGCAAGCTATATGGCCAGTGTAATTCGGCCACTGTTATTAAGTTTGACAATATTCCGAGTCAAAAGGAGCCACATGGAAAGAAGAGTTTTTTTCAACAGCGACGGCATCCGGATTGCCGGGATACTTTTTGAGCCAGAAGCAACTGACAACGATTCTTGCCCGGCAATAATGCTTTGCCAAGGTATGGTAGGCGTCAAAGAATATTTCTGGTTCCCCCATTTAGCCCGACGTTTGGTCGAATTGGGCTGCGTGGCCTTGATTTGGGACTATCGAGGTGTGGGCGAAAGCGAGGGTGAGCCCGGCCGTCTGTACCCGTTGGAGCAGGTCGAGGACATTCGTAACGGTTTGACCTTTTTGGAAACCAATCCCAAGGTGGACCCGGAAAGGTTAGGGCTAATGGGCTTTAGCTTCGGTGCTGGTATGGTGCCCTACGTTGCCGGGATTGACGAGAGGGTTAAGTGTTCCATTAGTGTGGCTGGCTGGGGAGACGGAGAGCGTTGGATGCAGAGCATACGGCGTTATTACGAGTGGCTGGATTTGCTGAACCAAATTGAGGATGACCGCAAAACCAGGATCGAGACCGGCATGTCGGAAATGGTGAGTGGCGGAGGCATTCTCGTGGGGGACCCTACCACAGCCGCCGCTAGACAAAAGGTGATTGATCAGATCCCTGAGATGGAAAACTACAAAGGCACCTCCTACTCCTTGGCCACAGCGGAGAAACTCTTGGACTTTAAGCCAATCAGCGTGGTAGAAAGAATTTCCCCCCGGGCCATAATGTATATCGCTGCAGAGCTGGACTCGGTGACCCCAGCCGAGGGCGTGGTTGGTATGTTTGAAGAGACATATGAGCCTAAGAAGCTGTGGGTGATTCCAGGGGCGACCCACTACGACGTATACAGGGAAGACCTGAAAGAACAGATTTGGGACATGTCAGTCGCGTGGTTCAAGGAGTACCTACGCATCGATTGATTCGATCCAAACACCTGATGGATCAGCGATTATAATGCCTGCAAATTGAATGTCGGTGGATTCGCCATGAAATATAGCTACATCGTCGCGGGCGGAGGCTCAGCAGGGTGCGTTTTGGCGGCTCGCTTGTCCGAGGATGCTGGCAAATCGGTGCTGTTGCTCGAGGCTGGCCCAGATTATCCAGACTTCGATCTCCTACCGGACGAGCTCAAATTTGGCTACGATCCGATCGCCTCATACCAGGGAGCGCGCCACAACTGGTCGTTCAAAGGCACGGCAACCAACAATCCTGTCAGGGAGATACCGGTGCCTCGTGGTAAAGCGATGGGCGGTTCCAGCGCCATCAATGTTCAGGCGTTCATACGGGGGGTACCAGAAGACTACGACGCTTGGGCTGCCCTAGGTAACGACGAGTGGAGATATGTTAACCTCCTCTCCGATTTCCGGAGCTCGGAGACCGACCAGGACGTCAAAGATGACTTTCACGGCACCGATGGACCTATCCCTGTTCGCCGCCACAAAAGGGAAAATTGGAATAAGGACCAAGAAGCGTTCTTCCAGGCTTGTGTGACAGCAGGGTTTCCTGAGGTGTTCGACCAGAACAACCCGGACGCCACAGGTGTTGGGCCTCTTCCCATGAACAATCCAGATGGCATCCGCGTCAGCACTGCTCTAGCCTACATAAACCCCGTTCGCCACCGACTTAACCTGTCATTGCGACCGAACGTATTGGTTAGGCGTATCGTGTTCGACGGCAAAAAGGCAACGGGATTGGAAGTGGAAAGCGGTGGGGAAAAATTTGTGGTGGAGGGAGAGGAAATCATTTTGAGTGCCGGGGCCATCGGGTCGCCTCATTTGCTCATGCTTTCCGGGGTTGGCCCTGCCAACCAGCTGAGTGCCCAGGGAGTTCCCGTGAGGTTGGACTTACCCGGGGTCGGACAGAACCTAAGAGATCACCCATTAGTATTCACCAGCTACCGGTCACAGGAAGGACACTCAATTGATCTCGATGGGCCTAGGGCACAAATTTGTTTGCGCTATACGGCTGAAGGCTCATTAACCCGCGATGATTTGATGGTCTTGCCATCTTCATCCTCGCCGTTCATTCTCGAGGAAGAGCCCGTCGTCCGTATCGGGTGCGGTTTGGAGCTTCCCGTTGGCTCCGGCGAGTTGACCCTTGATTCAAATGACCCGAACGTTCAGCCGCGGCTCGATTATCGTTACTTGGAAGAATCTTGGGACCGAAAACGCATGCGGGAAGGCGTGAGATTGGCGGTTAGGCTTGCGGAACATGAAGCCTATGGATCCGTTGTGGCAGAGCGGATTAGCCCCACTGACGACGATTTGGCCTCCGATGACTCTTTAGACGCCTGGCTTTTGGCTAATATTTCCAGCTTCCAGCATATCTCCGGCACATGCAAGATGGGGCCGGCATCCGACCCCTTGGCTGTTGTTGACCAGTTTGGCAAAGTCCGTGGCCTATACAATCTCAGGGTTGCGGACGCCTCCATTTTCCCGACATCGTGCG
>VFHF01000003.1 GCA_009392095.1 SAR202 cluster bacterium | reverse complement strand
ATTCCTCTGTCCTCGGCCTTGACGCAGGCAACATCGGCATCGGTTAGCAACTTCTCCCATTTCAAGGGCTCGCTGGCTGAGAACACCCTGGTCAGCTCTTCGATTAGGGCGTCGTCGTGCTTCTCCCGTGCTGTCCGAGTCGAGAATCGGGTGTCCTCTAAGAGGTCCGGCCGGCCGATGGCCTTGCACAAAGCCTGCCATTCCTCTTCGAAAGGGCAGGCGAGAAAAACCCAGCCACCTTTTGCGCGGTACAGCCGGTACAGAGCGTCAAGGCCGTACCCGTCTCGGTCCGGCAGGCGCCGGGAGTCCTTGCTTGGGTGCCAGTAAAAGTCGTCGGCATTTGCGTAGGCGTTGGCCGCAATCATGGTTGATTCAACATATTGGGCTCTTCCGGTACGCTCCCGGGCGTAGAGGCCCAGTACCAGTCCAACAGAGTTGACCATGGCGGTTGTGTGATCGGCGGTGCCGTCATTTGCGCGCTTGAGCTGCGTGGACACCGCGATGATCTCATCGATAGTCATTGGCTGTTCCTGGGGAGGGAATGAATCGCGTCCCATCTGGGCCACGCCACCGCCGGAAACCGCTCCGGCGATGGGAGCCATGGAGGGCCGGTGAGAATACGGGCCGGTGGAACCGTAGCCTCCGGCATAGAGGTAGATCAAATTCGGATTGATCTTGGATAGTTGCTCGTATCCTATGCCTGTGCGCTCAGGGGCTCCTGGCCGCATGCTGTGAAGCAGCAGGTCGGCCTTGGCCGCTAGCTTGTGCATTATTTCCTGGCCTTCCGAGGTCTTCAGGTTTAGGCATACTCCCTCGGACCCAGCCATGGTGCGTTGAACGGAAATGCCCTGGAGACCCTGCCTCCCCCAATCACCGTCCAGGGCCTCTATGCGAATCACCCGAACGCCCAACTCCGCCATCAGGGCACAACCCAGCGGACCGTTGATCACCGTCCCCAAATCCAACAGGGTGACACCCTCCAGAGCAATTTTTGGCATAGGGTTGTGGGTTCCTTTGGCAGCCGGTTTGGTAACCATTTCGAGGCGGGCCAGGACTTCATCGGTGTGCTGGCCGGGCTCAGGAGCTGGGCCCTTGGCGCTGCCCGGAGTCTCCGCCATGATTACCATTGGACCGAGCTGGCGCATTTCGCCGACCTCAGAGTGATGCACGCTGCCTACGTGGCCATTGTGCAAAATTTGAGGATGGTCCAACGCAGCTTCAGAGGTCATGTACGGTTCCGCCGCCACATTCGACGCCTCCCCCGCAAACAGGTGCATCCAGTCGTCCAGGTCCTTTTCCTGAATCTTCTCCAGCATTATCCTTTCCAGTGATGCCACGTGTTCCTCAGCCAAGAATGGAGCAGTCTTGTAACGCGGGTCGTCGTAAAGAAAGTCCAACTCCAAAGAATGCATCATGGAACGGAATAGACGTTCTACGATGTTCCCCAATTGGATCCAGCGCCCATCTCTGGTGCGTGCGGGCAGGTAACCCGTGGGGTTGGGACGCCCAATGCCTACCCTGGGGTCCGGTGGATGGGTCTCTGGGTCTTTTGCGATCATCTGGCCATGAATCCAGGAAATGTGGTCGTATGTAGTGATGGTCTTGAGCATGCTGGTTTCAACCATCTGCCCCCGTCCGGTTTTCTCTCGCAGGTACAGGGCGGTGGTGATACCCCGGATGAGGGCCGTCGCCGCCGAGTGGCAAACACCCTTTACCACCACGTAATTGGGTCCCTCCCTTGTGTTTTGCCCCGAAAACATCATCATCCTACCGGTTTTGGCGGCTACCACCGCGTCATACCCCTTGTAGTTAGCATAGGGGCCCTGCACTCCAAAGCCCGTCAGCGACGCGTAAACCAATTCCGGATGATTGGCGCCCAGATTTGCGTAGTCGATACCCAGCCGCCGAGTCACACCGGGACGAAAACTCTCGATCACTACATCTGAGAGCCGCGCCAGCTTGTGTGCCTTCTCCCGGCCTTGCGGGGTCTTTAGGTCGAGAATGACGCTTTTTTTACCCCGGTTCCACTGGATGGCGCCGGGCGATTTCCTGAATTTTTCGTCAGACGGGGCTTCCACCTTGATTACTTCGGCGCCGAAGTCCGACATCACCATGGTGGCGATGCCTCCGGGCATTCCTCTTGTGAAGTCAAGAACCGTGATCCCATCGAAGACCTGCGCCATTACTCCCCTCCCGATCCGGGTCCAGGACAGCCTGATATTAGGCGTGGTACGGTCATTCTAATCTACGAAGGCATGCTTGGGGTAAATAGCTTGGGGTAGCTAGCCTTGTAATCATGATCCCTTTGTACATGACGGTACTCCGGGCGTTGCGAGTCAACACGAACGTCGCTAGATCTAAGAACCCCCGCAACGGGTAGGAGCTGCTGATGATGTGGAGGACTCGGGTATTTGCGGGCATCGGCTTTTCTGCTCCGGCTCAAGGGAGTCCCATCGCAACGCAAGTGGATATCCTGTTGATTCTGGTAGCAGGTACGGTGATCTATATGAAAATACGGTGAGAACAATTGGACAACCTGATTCGGATTGAGGTCATTATTTGACTCTATCGGAATAGATTCCCTTGAAATAT
>VFHF01000002.1 GCA_009392095.1 SAR202 cluster bacterium | reverse complement strand
CGAAGAAAAAGCCGACGGCCCAAAGTTAGGACCGCCAACTGGCCCGATGAGCATACCCATACCCTACTAATACCCCACCCCCGGTGCCTTCCCGATGGGGGGTGTCGCTGAAACAAGAAAAGCCCCCTCGTTTGAGGTGGCTTTTCTTAAACCCATCGCAACAGTAACCGCAATGTACGACCGAAGAGCGATCAACGCACCAAGGAATCGGCCTCGATGACTTTTTCTCCCGTAGATGGATCAACTTCAAACGGACTAAAGAGTTCCAACTCTTTACCCATCTCTCTGACTGCCGGCAAGACTTCCTCTCCCATGAGTCTGAGGCTGCGCATCTGGTCCTCGTGAGACATGGATCCGTCCCCGTCCCAGAAGAAGACACTACCAGGCCTAAGGTATTCCAATACCGAGCGTATCTTGGGTAGTACAGTTTTAGGAGTACCAGTGATTATCGTATTGTCATTGACCTGGTCTTCAAAGGGACGCCGGTTGGTTCCAAACCTTCCAGCTGGCCCGAACGCCGTAGTTGATAGCCGACGTGAGGTGCGAGAGGTATGACCCGGCAGGCTCATAATTGCAGAATTCACTTCGCCTTCATTACCTGCCAAGAAAGGATTACTTACTCCAGATAGATACTTGCGCCCTACTTCTTCGGCCTTTTCTTCGGTCTCATCGACGTGAACTTTCCAAAGATATGCAACGTTTTGTGAGCCTGACTTATATCCAAGTTCGGTAGCGGTGTCATGGTAAAGTTGGAAAGCATCGCGGGTAGGTTCAAGCTTAGTTGCCAATAGGACCAGCGGATAACGGTGTTCGGCGGTCCATTTAACGGTTTCTACGCTAACCGTTGATGGGATCCATATTTGGGGGTGAGGCTGTTGTAAAGGGCGTGACCAAGGATTGACGTACCTGTAGTGATAGTGTTTGCCTTCCCAACGCCAAGGACCAGGCGTTGTCCATGCTTTAATCAAGAAATCGTGGGCCTCTTGAAATCGCTCACGGTTATAATGAGGGGGTGAATTATGTGCAAAGCTCTCCCTTCCCCCTCCGCGCACAAATCCGGATACCAATCGACCATGGGAAATCATATCGATCATCGCCAATTGTTCTGCTAGCCACAGAGGGTCGTCCCAGATCGGCAAGACATTCCCGAGAATGATAATTTTGGCCTTTTTGGTTATGCGTGCCAATATCGATGCTCCGACGTTGGTCACACCTTGCATGCAAAACGGTGTACTGTGATGTTCATTCAACATCAACGCATCAAACCCCATTTCTTCTGCGTAGACCTTCTCATCCAAATACCGGTTGTAGAGATGCGCGCCAACATTTGGATCGTAGAGTCCATTGCTAATGCTTAGGTCTGTGCTTTGTGTGCCCATCAATCCAGATTTGTCGTCTTGCCACGGTTGTTCAGTGAAATGACCGATCAACATGATTAATCTCCAATCAGCTATATATTTGAGGTCTGGCGTGTTTTAAGTGCCTAGAAATCTGTTAACAACTTCGACTACTTCACTGGGCTTTTCGATGTCTGGTCGGTGGCCACAGTGATCTAGGACCACTAGTTCGGAGCCAGGAATCGACGAATGGTACAGTTCACCCGCACTCAGCGGGACGATAGCATCGTCTCGACCCCAAATTATCAAAGTTGGTAAGTTTTTTAACCTCGATAGGAGATGAGGAAGATTCGGATAATGCATGTATGGCCGCCAACTTAGGAGACAGGCGCCTTCTCTTGCAGCATCCCAAGCATCGAGTACTTCTGGACTTGGTTCATCGGGACAAACGTCAGAAAATTCGGGAGTTTGTGACTTGTCTAGAACACTAGCTTCTAGATAACTTTTTGCCACCACCTGAAATATGTCAAATATTTCACCTTGAGGAGGTCTGACCCCGGTTGCCGCTAATAGAACTAGGTTCTTAAACTGGGTTGGACACATGGTCGCCATTTCAGCTGCTAACCATCCGCCGATTGATGACCCTAAAACATTGATCGGACCCAATCCTAAATCGTCTAAAGCTTCTAAATACCAACCAGCGAGATCACGCATATTCATGACCCAATCTACCGGCGGCGACTCTCCGAACCCCGGATGTTGAGGTATGTATAGAGTGAAGTTTTCAGCTAACGATTCATGAAATCTTAGCCATCCTGGATGGCCCATCTCATCGTGTAAGATCAACAGAGGCGCTCCACGCCCTCCTTTGATTAATTTCAGATCTACGCCTGCTAAGTGAAAGGTCTCCATAGCCCAAGCCGTAGTGGCATGGCTCATGTCGGTTAACTCCTCATACTATTCGATATGCGGCCTATATTATGCCTTGAGAAACTCCAAACACAACGGGAGTCCAGCAATTTCTCGAACACAACAGAGATATTAGGCGCAGGTCGACGTTAAAAACCTTCTCAAACGAGGAGGGTTTCTTGTTTCAGAGACACCCACGCCACGATCCTTTTGGAGCAAGGCGTTAACCCGAAAGTTGTATCGGAACGCCTGGGCCATTTCAGCGTTACAACAACGATGGATATTTACTCCTATGTGTTGCCGGATATGCAGGAAAAAGCGGCCCTGGCG
>VFHF01000001.1 GCA_009392095.1 SAR202 cluster bacterium | reverse complement strand
GAGGCAGGACCACTACGTTGTCCAGGCCGAGAATCGGGTGGTCTGTGGGCACCGGTTCGGGGTCGAACACGTCCAGCCCTGCTCCAGCGATCGTGCCATTGGTGAGCGCCTGGTGCAGGGCATCGGTGTCCACGACCGGCCCGCGAGATAGGTTCACCAGGATCGATGACGGCTTCATCATCTGGAGTTGCTTCTCGCCGATGAAATGGTTCGTCTGCGGTGTGAGAGGCACGTGTATGGAGAGGAAATCAGACTCGGCCAAAACCCTCTTGAACGAGGCGTATTTAAGACCGTACTCTTTCTCCAGGTCCCGTTTTCGGGTGCGGGAATGGTAGAGGACCTTCATGTCGAAGCCCAGACCCCTTTTGGCCATTTCCAGTCCGATTCCGCCTAAGCCGAGGATGCCTAAGGTGCTGCCGTTAACCTCTGACCCCAGCCAGAACATGGGGTGGTGGGAGATCTTCCAGTTGCCTTCCCGGACCCATTTATCGCTCTCGACCACGCGGCGGGCCACGGCTAACAATAAGGCAAAGGCCAGGTCGGCGGTGGACTTGGCCAATACCCCAGGAGTGTAACCCACCATGATGTCCCGCTTGGTGGCCGCGGGAATGTCTATGTTGTCCAGCCCCGCGGCGACCTGGCTCAGTACTCTGAGCTTCGGCGCGGCGTCCAAAAGTGGCGCATCGATGCGGTCCATCACATTGATGATTGCGCCGTCAACATTGGACATGGCTTCCATGAGTTGTTCGGGCGAGGGTGGCTCATCGTCCGGCCAAAGCTCCAACTCCGCAAACTTCTCGATCAGGTCCAAGGCGTCCGGAAATATCTGCCGGGTGACGTAAACGCGGGGTTTGAACATCGTTGGGTTATTCCCTTGGTATCAAGCTGGTGGAGTGCCCGTTAATTGTAGCAAAGGGATGCCCTTTTTTGGCGCCTATTCCAAGGGATTCCACGGTGCTATACTTGGCTGCCGTCCGTGCCTGGACACGAATAGATTACCAAGAGCGCCGGGAACATCAGGAGATAGATAGATATGGCCCTGTTTTTAAACGACCAAGAAGTGGCCCAGTTGTTGCCCATGGGCGAGTGCATAGACGTGCTGGACAAGGCGTTTGCCGATGCCGGCGAGGGCAAGGTGGACAATCGCCCCAGGAATAGGATCCGCATGCCGGGTGGATTCTTCCATTTCATGGCCGCCTCCAACGCAGGCCAAGGAGTATTCGGATATAAGGCCTACCCCTCTTTCGGCGGCCCCGGCTCAGCCAAGATGATCGTAATGCTCTATGACTATGAAACCGGCGGGTTGCTTTCTTGCATGGAGGCCGGCCGCCTGGGCCAGATTCGCACAGGAGGCGCCAGCGGAGTGGCGACCAAATATATGGCCAAAGAAGACGCAGCCATCGTGGCCGTGATTGGATCCGGCTTTCAGGCCCGCACCCAATTGGAGGCGGTCTGTTCTGTGCGCGATATTAAAGAAGTGAAGGTCTTCAGCCGACGGGAGGAGCGTCGTGAGGAGTTTGCCAAGCGTAGCAGCGAGAGTCTAAACGTAGAAGTAAAAGCGGTGGACAGCGCACAGGGATGCGTTGAAGGGGCCGACGTGGTGATAGTTATAACCTCGGCCCGGGAGCCGGCGCTACTAGGAGAATGGCTGTCTCCGGGCGCCCACATCAACGCCGCCGGCGGTAACCACTGGATGCGGCGGGAGATCGACGAAGAGGCGGTGCTGCGGTCAGAGGTTATCGTGGTTGACGACTTGGACCAGGCCAAGATCGAATGCGGCGACCTGTTATGGCTGGAACCACGAGGCAGCTTCCGCTGGGACATGGCCAAAGAGCTTCAGGATGTGGTTGTAGGCAGGGTACAAGGCCGCCCTTCGGCGAACTCGATCACGTTGTTCGAGTCCATGGGCCTAGCTCTTGAGGACATAGCCGCAGCGCAGTTGGTTTACACCAAGGCTAAAGAGCAGGGGATCGGGCAGGAATTGCCGTTCTGATCTAAGTTCGGCTCTTGGCAAAAGAAAAGGCGGCAGCGAAATCAGCTGCCGCCGTGGAGAAGGAGTATTCCCGGCCACGATCGCGGTGGAGGTTGCGCCGAAATGGGCGTTGGATGGGCGGCTACAACCGGGTTAACTTTAAGGTAGTTAGATTCGAGACCTGATGGGAATTTTCGGTTATCTTCCGGAGGTCTTCTTAGAGGCCCATCGTGCCGACGCGTCGGATTGGCTCACTCTCGGCTAGCCTATGCTCCGTGCGCTGCTTTTCGGTCAAGGCGGGACCGGCCAGCCAGTCGTAGGCTACGACTACGGTTCCTTCCATGTGATGTAGCACTTCACTCAAGTGCAAAAAGTCCAGATGCCCGTTTTTGTGATTGTCCTGCTTCGTCATATCCTGTTCCCTAGCCTTCGGACTTACCGCCCGGTTAAGTATGTAGTATCACGATACTATGATCGCTACTTAATCTATATATATGATAAATATGTCATCTTATTGTGTCAACGTATAGTATGAGCCTGATATTATCAGATTACATGATGGTGGATATCAAGTTATCAATTGACCGTGGCGGCCGGTATTC